>JAHJLI010000215.1 GCA_018821785.1 Pseudomonadota bacterium | reverse complement strand
ATCATGATGGCATAAAACTTCAGGCCACGGTATCGATTGGCGCAACTTTAGTGAAGGAGGGTGACACTGCCAAGAGCCTTATTAAAAGGGCGGACAGCCTGCTCTATGAAAGCAAAAGGCAGGGGAGGAATCGCCTCACTTTTGGTTGATCGAAACATCTCGACAATACAAGCGAAAAGGGAACTCTTATGATAAACGACGAACTGTTATCCCCCCATGTCGATACCCGGCTGAAGGTTGCCGGCGATGGGGCAGATATCAGGGTCTTGCTCTTTGTCCAGGAAGGTGCTGCCAAACAGATGTACCTGGACGCCCTTTCCGAGTGCGGCGTTCAGGTTTTTGTCTCCACTTCGTTTTTTGATCTGACTGACGAAATCTGCAGTAATACCTATCATGGACTGTTGATTGATGTACCTGCCAAGATGAAGGCAATCAAGGAAAACAGGGCCTATGTGTATCGTCTGGTAGAGCGATTTCCGGTGTCTCATTTGCAGATGGATATGGGCTCGGGCGAGGTACGATGTTATCATGTAAACCGAAAATTCGGCGGCACCCTGCTGGATTTCATCAACAACCAATGTCGGACCTTTATTCCGCAGAAGATCAGGCGGGACGCGAGGGAAGAAGTCCATCTCCCTGTGCTTGTTTATAAACACCAAGATGATAAGCGGCCTGAACGTTCGATAACCGAGGACCTTTCCCTCGGCGGCTGCTTTATTATCTCCAGTCGACGTTGGAAGGAGGGGCAAGATGTCTGGATCCGCTTCAAGGATATTTCTGATCCCTTGCCGATCCGGGTGTCTATCCACAGGGTGGTGAAGTGGGGCAAGCCCGGACAGATTCCCGGTATCGGTGTTCAATTCAAGGACCTGTCACCATTGCAGAATGCAGAACTGGCCAATTTTTTCTTTAAGCTGGATGCTCCCAAGTAACTTTCAATTTCACGGCGAAGCGCTGCAACTGGACGTTTAACTCGTTGACGTCTCATTATTTTTCAGCACCGCCTTGTTTTGTGTCTGTTTTCTGTGATACCCTTCTTGAAACATAAAAAGATTTCTACTCTGGAATAGAAAGCTGTTTCAAAACAGGAGGGTAGCCATGGAAAAGATTAGCAATACATGGAAGGGCAAACCGGCCGCCCTCTTTCTCTTTCTCGCCTGCTTTTTTCTCTTTAGCTGGCCGCTCCTCTCCATTCCCTCGGAGAGTGGTGGCATTGTTCTTATCAGCTACCTCTTTTTGTTGTGGCTCCTCGTTATACTCGGTCTTTGTCACTATTGCCGCAATGAGGCAGGCAACTTAACGGAAATCCAAAGAGATGAGGATCATTCATGAATCCTTTCATCATCTTTCTGGTGGTCATTATCTATATCGGGTTTCTTTTTTATATCGCCTACACTGCAGAAAAAGAAACCGGGATAGCCGGAAAATTTGCAAGGTCGCCAATAGTCTATTCCCTGTCTCTTGCCGTGTACTGTACTTCGTGGACTTTTTATGGGAGTGTTGGCAAGGCCGCAAGTTCCGGGCTCTCCTTTCTCGCCGTTTATATCGGCCCGACACTTATGATCTGTCTCTGGTGGATCTTGCTCAGACGGATGGTGCTCATTAAAGACAAGTACCGAATCACCAGTATTGCCGATTTTATATCGGCCCGTTACGGCAAGTCCCAGGTATTGGCCGGTGTGGTGACCCTGATCGCCCTTGTCGGCAACATGCCCTATATTGCCCTCCAGATGAAAGCGATAAAAAGCTCTTTTTCACTCATTACAACGACATCGGGTGCCTCTTCCAGTACCTGGATTATCGACCATTTCGGCCCCTTTATCGTCATTATCATGACCTTTTTCACCATCCTCTTCGGTGCCAGAAAACTGGACCCGACCGAACGCCACCGCGGCATGATCGCCGCCGTGGCCATGGAATCGGTTGTCAAACTTTTTGCTTTTCTGGCCTGCGGCATCTATGTCACGTATTTTTTGGCGGGCGGTTTTTCAGAAATCTTCAGCCCGACCTTTCTCAATCATCCCGGTGCCGCAACCGTAATCAAGCTGGGCGACGGCAATAACGCCTATGTAACCTGGACCACCCTTATCATCCTTGGCATGTCGGCGATTATGTTTCTGCCCAGGCAGTTCCATGTGGCGGTTATCGAGAACTCCTCACCCCGCAACATCCTCCCCGCCATGTGGCAGTTTCCCCTCTACATGGTCATGATCAACATCTTCGTCGTGCCCATTGCCCTCTTCGGGATCAACGCCGGTATTCCGGTGCAGCAGGCCGACACGTATGTGCTCAGCATCCCGATCTCCCACGGCAATATGTGGATGGCCCTGCTGGTCTTTATCGGAGGCTTTGCTGCTGCTACTGGGATGATCATGATTGCCGCCATGACCATGTCCACCATGGTCGTCAACCATCTCTGTCTGCCGCTTTTTAACATCCTCCAGCCCCTTGCCGGCATGCGTCGCCACCTTCTGCGCTGGCACTGGATCGGCATTATTGCCATTTTGTCGGGAGGCTACTGGACTGAGACGAAGCTCGGGGAATCATACGCCCTGGTCAATATGGGCCTGATTTCCTTTGCAGCGGTTCTTCAATTCGCTCCGGCAGCCATCGGTGCTCTGCTCTGGCAAAAGGGCAGCAAGGCCGGCGCCCTTGCCGGATTAATCACCGGTTTTGCACTATGGTTTTACACCCTCCTCCTGCCTGCCTTTGCCAAAAGCGGCTGGTTTGATTCCTCTTTTCTTGATAAGGGACCATGGGGGATAAGTATTCTCCGGCCCGAACATCTCTTCGGTATGAACACCCTCCCGGCCCTCTCCCATGCGGTGTTCTGGTCGCTACTGTTCAACCTTGGCCTTTTTGTTCTCATCTCCTGTCTCTTTAGGCAGAGTGAAGAGGAACATCGTATCGCCCAGGATTTTCATTCTTTAAGCGAAAAGGCCCAGGCACCGACACGAAGCCTCTCGGAAGACAAGAGCATCTCCATTGCTGACAAGCATGTTGCTTTACTTGAAGTTCTCAATGAATATTTTCCACCCGAAAAAAGCATGGAAATATTGAATCAGAGCTTGGCTAGACGTTCACTCTTGGGCCAGAAAAATATTTCCATCATTGATTTTTCGGAATATCACCGATCCATTGAAAATATCCTTGCCGGTTCCATCGGCTCAGCCATGGCTCACCGGGCCCTGAATCGTGATGTGGTCTTTCCAAGAAAGGAAAAGCTGCTTCTTTCCAAGGCCTATGCCGACATCCTTTCTCGCCTCAATGTCTCTCCGCAGGAACTCTCGGAAAAGATCAATTTTTATAGAGAACGCGAAGAACTGTTGATGACGCACAGCAAAGAACTGGAAAAACGCATTGTTGAGAAAGAACAGGAGATCGAGGCCAGGACTCAGGCTGAACGGGCCTTGCAAGAGGCCGAGTTGCAATACCGTTCAATTTTTGATAATGCCCTTGAGGGCATCTTTCAGACTTCGGCCGACGGCCGGCTCCTGACCGTCAATCCGGCGATGGCCACCATCTTGGGATACGATTCTCCGGAAACGCTTATGCGGGAGGTTCCCGATATCCGGGTCCACATGCAGACAAACCCGGGCCGTCGCGATACCTTCTTTCGCCGGTTGCTCACAGGCAAGCAAGTCAATAATTTCGAAATTCAGGTAACCCATGCCAATGGCAAAATTCTCTGGATCAGCCTCAACGCCAGGCCTATCCTGGACGACCAGGGAAAATTGACCAAGATAGAAGGTATTGCCGAAGATATTAGTAAACGCAAGGAAGCCGAGGACAAACTCAAACGTTACCATGAAGAGCTTGAAGAAACGGTTCGTCTCAGGACTGCGGAGGTGCTGGAGAATCAAACCTTCCTGCAGGAGCTGCTCGAAGGAATTCAAGCAGCAGTCATCGTTGTCCAACAGGAGAGTATAGCAGTAATGGACTGCAATTCCATTACGGAACAGCTGCTGGGCTATGACAAAAAAGCACTGATGGCGGCTGAAGGTTCCTTTGAAAAAGACTCGGTTCTCTTTGCTGATTTGGGAGAAAAGTCTCTTAATAAAGAATTTGTGGTTGAGTGCCGGGATGGTGGCACCATTCCGGTGTTGCGAAACGTTCTCCCGGTAATATATAAAGGGGTGCCGGCATATGCCATTATACTTTTTGATATAAGTGAGCGTAAAGCGCTTGAATTACAGGTTAATATGGCCCAGAAACTGCAATCCATCGGCCAGCTTGCGGCAGGAATCGCCCATGAAATTAACACCCCCATTCAATATATCGGCAGCAACCTCAGCTTTCTTTCCGAGTCATTCGGCCAGCTGTTGGAAGTTCACAAAGGCTATTCAGAGCTTATGGATCGGGCCAAGGCCGGCGATGATATTTCCCAGGCCATTGAAGAGGTTTCACGACAGGTGGAAACACTTGATCTGGAATTTCTTCAGGAAGAGATCCCCCACGCCGTTACGGAATCTCTCTCCGGGGTTGATCAGGTAGCGTCCATAGTCAAGGCCATGAAGCAGTTCGCCCATCCTGAGCAAGACAACCTGACTACTGTCGATATCAACAGCGCCTTGCAGCAGACTGCGGCCATTTCCAAAAACGAATGGAAGTATGTGGCCGAGCTACAGATGGATCTTGACAACATCAATCCGGTCATTGACGGATACCCAGGCCCTCTTAATCAGGTATTTCTCAATATGATGATCAATGCGGCACATGCCATACAAGAAAAGGTTGGCGACTCAGGCCGGAAAGGCCATATGAGTGTTCGAACCACAAGCGACGATTCCTCGGTGATTATTTCGATCGCCGATACCGGATGCGGCATTCCAGCCGACAAGATCCAGAAAATTTTCGATCCGTTTTTCACCACCAAGGCAGTGGGCAAAGGAACAGGCCAGGGACTGAGCATTGCCTACACCATTATCACTGAGAAACATAAGGGCACCATTGAGGTTGAAAGCGAGGTCGGCAGGGGAACTACTTTCACCATCCGTTTACCTCTTCACCTGCAGATAACAGAAAAAAAATGAAGTTGACCATGATAAGGTACGCTGCCGAGTTGCAGTATAAGGCCATAACCGATTGGTTGACGGAGGACTGCGGGAATCTTCGCCGCTTATATTAATAATGACAAGACCGATTGTTTTTTTTGTTGATGACGAGCCAAATGTCCTCCAGGCGATTCTCAGGATCACCAGGCGTGAACAATACCAGGTGGCAACCTTCGATAACCCGATAAAAGCTCTGGCGGAACTGGCTGCAAAAGAGGTTGCCGTTGTTGTCGCAGATCAGCATATGCCGGGGATGTCCGGCACGGAATTTCTCGAAAAAGTGAGAATTCAATATCCCAGTACGGTGAGAATGATTTTATCTGGTGATGCTGAAATCGGTTCAGTGCTGTCAGCGATAAACCAAGGGAAAATATTTCATTTCATCATGAAGCCATGTGGGGATGATGACTTGAAGTCGGCAATCAACGAGGCTGTCAAGCAACACTGTTTAATATCAGAAAATGAAAGACTTGCTGACCTCACAAAAAGACAAAACCAGGAACTCATTGCCCTCAATACGACTCTTGAAAAGAGGGTTGAACAAAGAACTCGGAAAATCAAGCAAAAAGAATCTCAGCTGAAAGAAGCCCTGAAAGGGATTATTTCAGCCGTTGCGCTGACTGTCGAGACAAGAGACCCATACACGGCGGGACACCAGACCCGAGTCGGCGAGCTGGCTTGCGCCATTGCCAAAGAGATGGGGCTTTCCCACGATCAGACAGAAGGAGTTCGGCTGGCCGGGGTCATTCATGATTTAGGTAAGATCTACGTCCCTGCCGAAATTCTCAACAGACCAGGCAAACTGACGCATATAGAAAGAGAGTTGATTCATGTCCATCCCCAGGTTGGATTCGATATTCTCAAAGATATTCACTTTCCCTGGCCTATAGCCAAAATCGTTCATCAACATCATGAGAGAATGAATGGCAAAGGCTACCCTGCGGGATTGTCAGGTGAAGACATTCTTCTTGAGGCACGCATTATTGCTGTGGCCGATGTTGTCGAAGCCATGTCATCGCACCGCCCATACCGGCCGGCACCCGGTATTGCCTTGGCACTCGAGGAAATTTCCAGTAACAGCGGCATTTTTTATGATGCCGACGTTGTCAAATCATGCCTGAAACTGTTTGCAGAAAATAAAATAACCCTCAAGGGGTGGATGGGGTAACAGGAATTGTATTGTTGCCTACAATCAGAGGCAGCCTGATAATGAAGGTGGTGCCGCGACCGATTTCCGTCTCAAAATCGATACTGCCGTGATGGCTCTCGGTGATGATGGTTCTGGCTATAGCCAGTCCCTGACCGGACCCTTTGCCGACGACCTTGGTAGTGAAAAAGGGATCGAAGATCCGGTTGCGAATATCTTCCGGAATACCGCCACCGGTATCTGCAATACGGATCTCTACCTGATCACCACGATTTCTGGTTTGCACGGTGATTGTACCCTTGTCGGCCGTGTTCCTGCTCTCGTTATTGTCGGCGATAGCGTGGGCGGCATTGACAATCAGGTTCAGAACAACTTGATTGATCGCCGAAATGTCACAGACAACCGGGGAGAGAGCGGGGTCGAGATCAGTTTCGACCTTCGCCACATATTTCCATTCATTGGTGGATACGCTTATGGTGTTTCTGATGGCATCGTTGAGATCGGCGAGGGCGGTGGCATCCTGGCCGGGATGGGCGAATCGCTTTACCGAACTGACAATATTGGCGATCCGTTCCAATCCCTCGAAGGTGTCGCGGAAGGCCCCGGGGATCTCCTCAAATAGGGATTCGAGTTGGTGTTTTTCCAGGCTTTTCTCGACTTCTTCCAGCGCCGCCGACACGGAAAGGCCATTTTTAATCGCAGTAAAAAGCCCTTGATAGGCCGTAAGAACCTCAAGAAATTCCTTGAAGGCATCATCGAGAAACCTGGCATTGTTGACCACATACTGGTTCGGGGTATTGATCTCGTGAGCCATGCCGGCGGCGAGCTGGCCTATGGATTCCAGCTTTTGGGCGTGCAGGAGCCGGGTCTGCAGCTGCTTGAGATGGGTGATGTCGGTGACTACGGCAAAGGAGCCCAGATACTGACCTGTCCCATCATAGAGAGAGGTCGGTGTGGCGAGTGTTGCGACGCTGTGACCATCTGCACGGGTGAAGTTCATTTCAAATTTCAGGGCCGCTTGACCATCTGCCGCCTTGAGGTGTGTCTCAAAGATCTTTCTGTGCTTGGTCTCGATAAAATCGGTGCACTCTCTGCCGATCAATTCGCCCGCAGTCATGCCGAGCATGTTGCTCATCTGTTGGTTGACATAAGTCAGCCGCCCATCCTGGTCGAGGACCAGGATACCTTCCTGCATGGTCTCGACGAGATTCCGATATCGCTCTTCACTGGCAATCAGTTCGGCATTTCTGCCCTTAAGCTCTCCGGTGCGTTGTTCGACAAGGCTTTCCAGGTGCTGATTCAGGTTTGCCAATTGTTCTTCAGCCAGCTTTCTTGCGGTAATATCAACGAGAGATCCTTCGAGACAGGCTGTTTCTCCCCGCTCATCGAAAACGACGTGCATGGAAATGAGACAGTGCAGGGTGTGACCGGCTTTGTGCCGCAGGGACATTTCTCTTCCTGCTACTTTCCCCTGGTCTTTGACACGCTCAAGTAGGTCGCTTCTTTTGTCACTGTCAAGCTGCAGATGCTGTTCTATATTATTGCCGGCATTTTTCAATTCTTCAGGCGAACCATAACCGAGGATGTCGACGATTGCCGAGTTGATCTTGAGGAAATCGCCCTGCAGTGTTGTCTGGAAGATGCCTTCAAGAGAATTCTCAAAGATCGAACGGTAGCTTTTTTCCGAATTTTGCAGGGCGCAAACCATGTCGGTTATGGAAGAACAGAGGTTTTGCAATTCGAAGGCAAAGAGCTCTTTGGGAGGATCGGGGAGGGAGGTGGCCTGGGAACTGATGCCGGCCGCATAGTTTTCGATGGCCTTCAGGGGGTGGATTATCGTCTTGCTCAGGAGCAAATAGATTGTCACTATCTGCACAATTGCCAGCATGAGAATACTGAAGAAGATGGTGATCAGGTATTGGTGTAATCTCTGGTCGGTCGGTTCGGTTGAGATATAAACCCTAACCGATCCAAGTTGTTCACCAGCTCTTACAACCGGGCTAATTTGATTGTAGGCTGTTTTCTTGTCGGTACTACCCATTTCATCATCGGTATGATCCTCGAGCGTTTCTCCAAATTGGTTTTTGACGGTAATTCTGGAAATTGCCGGAATCAGCATGGAATTATGCACTACCTGGATGATCTGTTCTTTGTCGAAATTCCACATCGGGCTTTCCAGATGATGGGCGGCCTGCTCGCTCACCTGCTGCAGCTGGAGCTTCAGTTCATTGTATTGAGATGAACGTTGCCAAAGGTAGAAGACACCCCCTACGGCAATCTGGATGAAAAGAGTTGTGAAAAGGAGGATGGAGACAACCGTGCGGGTGATTGAGATGTTCAATAATTGGGTCTTTTGCATTGCGGATTGCACTCCTCCAACTTCTCGGATGAGATATCGGTTACTTCGGCTTGTAGCAAATCCATGGAAGTCGCCGACATCAAAAGGCTCATAGTTATTGTATAATTGCCGGCAGCAAATGATCAAGGTTTTTTGCTTGAAGCCCGTTGTCCTCTCACTTTCTTCCCACCGAAAACCCAGCAGGATGGTGGCAAGGATTTTCGAATTCAGCATTTTTGACTCTTTTGTGAATATGTGGAGCACAAAAGATCTTCTGCATTTGACTATCGTAAGGAAGTATACGATACTTTATGAAAGTAAGCGCAACATCAAAGCATACATATTGCCTTAAGACCTTCACCCGGAATGAAAACGGATGACCGAAAAGATCCTCTTTGTCGATGATGAAGAAAACATCCTGCAGTCCATCAAGCGGGAACTGCGCAAGCGTTTTGAGATACATACGGCAGAAGGCGGCGCTCTGGCCCTTGAGATCCTGAAAAGAGACGGGCCTTTTGCCATTATTGTTTCGGATATGCGTATGCCGGTCATGGATGGCATTCAACTCCTGTCGACGGTTAAAGATATCTATCCCGACACTGTACGCCTGATGCTCACCGGCAATGCTGACCAGGGAACGGCCATTGAGGCGGTCAACAAAGGCCAGATCTTCCGCTTTCTCAATAAACCTTGCCCGACTCCCACTCTGGTGATGGCCCTCGCCCTGGCCCTGCGTCAGTATAGATTAATCACAGCAGAGAAAGAACTCCTCGATAAAACACTGAAAGGCAGCATCACCGTACTCTCTGAACTGCTGAGCATGACCAATCCCATGGCCTTCAGCAGCGGCCTGCGCATTAAAAATCTGGTTATCCATTTGGCGGAACAACTGCAATTGCACAATCTCTGGCAATTTGAGATTGCGGCGCTCATGTCACAAATCGGTTGTGTCACTCTGCCAAGTGACGTCTTAAATAAATTTCACGCCGGCAAGGTTCTTGACCCCGAAGAAGAGGTGATGTACCGCAACCACCCTCTGGTCGGTTCCAGACTCCTTGAAAAAATCCCTCGGCTTGAGAAGGTTGCCGCCATCATCGCCCACCAGCTTCGACCCTATAGCGCATTCCAGGAGGATTTGGATCTGGACGAAGACATCAGTATTGGTTCCCAGATTCTCAAGCTTGCCATTGATTTCGATCTGCTGCTTCACCGTGACGGCAACAGGCGCATTGAGGCCCTGCAGCTTCTGCAAGAAGAACGGGATTTGTACAACCCCGAGCTCCTGAAGATTTTGTCGGGTCTCAAGCTTGAGGCGGAACATGAAAAGGTCATCTCGGTTCCTGTTCGGGGAATATCTGTTGGTATGATTACCGAACAGAATATCATAGCCTCAAATGGTGTGCTGATTATTCCCAAAGGCCAGGAGGTAACTTGGGCGCTTCTCCAGGGGCTGAAGAATTTTTCCCAGCAAGTTGAGATCAAAGAACCGATCCTGGTTCGGGTGAAAAAGGAATAACAGCGTGTTTGCGACCATTTCAATACAAAATCCAACACCCAGAGAACGCTGAGGGGTAAAGCATGGAGAAAAAAAAGATAGTCTTTGTCGATGACGAGCCGAATATCCTCGACGGTTTGCGCCGTATGCTGAGATCACTCAGGTCTGAGTATGATATGTATTTTGCTTCCGGCGGCAGAGAGGCCCTGGAGCTGCTGGCTAAAGATCGTTTTGATGTGGTGATCTCCGATATGCGTATGCCCGGCATGGACGGGGCTCAGCTTCTTGAAACCATCCAGAAAGAGCACCCGCATACTATTCGTATCATGCTTTCCGGTCAGGCGGATGAAGCCTCTATCCTGCGCACAGTCGGAGTCGCCCACCAGTTTCTGGCAAAACCCTGCGACCCCGAAAGACTGAAGGCGATACTTGTACAGACCAGCGCTGTGCAGGATATGCTGTCCGATGGTCGGTTAAAGGACCTCATCTCGCAAGTCGGCACGCTGCCGACTCTGCCTATCGTATATGCCAAGCTGCAGAAGGCAATTGTCTCATCCGAGGTGGATATTGCCGAGGTGGCGGAGCTTATCGAGCAGGATATAGCCCTGAGCGCTAAAGTTATGCAGCTTGTCAATTCAGCCTTTTTCGGCATCTATGTTAAGGTCGAAAGCCCCGGAAGGGCCGTCAAGTTATTGGGGCTTGAAACCATCAAGAGTCTCGTTCTCTGCATTGAAATCTTTTCCGAAAACAAAATTTCTGAGGAGATTTTTCAGATCAATATGCTCTGGCCACACAGTCTCGCCGTAGGCAAGGTGGCAAAGGCCATCGCCGCCCATGAAACCGATGACAAGGATATTATCAGTAACGCCTTTCTTGCAGGCATCCTGCACGATATCGGCAAGCTGGTCCTCATCTCCCAGCTTCCAGAGCAATATAAGCAAGTGATCAACCTGGCCCGCGAGCAGGGGGTCAGACTTTCGGAGGCCGAGCAGACGATCTACGGGGCAAGCCAGAGTGCTATCGGGGCCTATCTCGCCGGTCTATGGGGTTTTACCAGCCCGATTATCGAGGCTATCGGTTTTCACCACTCTCTTGAGAAATATCCGGCAAGCTCCTTCACCCCGGCCTTGGCCGTCCATGTCGCCAATGCGCTGTATTACCGAAATCGCCCGAATGAGATAATCGGCCGAGTTCAGGATTTACACATGTCGATGATTGAACGTCTTGCCTTGCAGGATAGAGTCAAGGACTGGGAGCGGATCTGTGCCGAAATCCTGCATGCGGAAGAGGCAGGGGAGCCTTTATAGACAATTGCCCGGCATGAAGGGCAACAAGGGCATGAACTTAGGGGCCGTTAAGAAATAACCACTCCGTTCATGACATTGAAAGAGATTGCTTGTTTTTGAACGACGGCATAAGTTGGCCATTACAGAGGTGAAGACTGTGTCAGACGATGTAGCGGACGGCAAGAGCCTGCAGAAAAAAATAGACGGCCTGCTTGAAACCCTCAAGCAGGTCAACTATCAGAACGAGATGATGCTCAACTGGGTCAACGGCGCGGTGGTAATGGTCGACCGTGAAGGCCAGGTGGTACAGGCCAACAATGCAGCCCTTGTAGCCCTTGGCTGGACCCTTGAGGAATTCATCGGTCGGCATATGCATGAAACCATTCATCACTCGCAAGATGACGGCAGTGAGTATCCGTGGGATTTTTGCCCTGTTTTTGCAGCGATAGAAGATGGCTCGTCGCACCATGTCGATGGTGATGTTTTCTGGCAAAAAAACGGTGCAAGCTTTTCGGCAGATTTCATTGTCTGTCCGACCCGTGATGAAAAAAACGAGATCACCGGGGCAGTGTTGACCTTTCGCAACCTCACCGAACAGCGTCTCAAAGAGGCCAACCGCATCCACAGCATGAAACTCGAATCAATCGGTGAGCTCTCCGCCGGTATCGCCCATGAAATAAATACCCCCATCCAGTTTATCGGCAGCAATGTGTCTTTTCTCCAGGACAGTTTTCAAGATCTCCTGAAATTGGTCGCTGCTTATGGCAAACTGAGTGCTGCCCTTGCCGACTCCGGCCAATTCGCCGAACTTCTTGCTGAAATAAAAGATTTAGAGCAGGACGCCGATGTTGAATACCTGCAGGACGAGGCTCCCAAGGCCTTCGAGCAGACCCAGTCTGGAGTGGACAGGGTGACCAAACTGATTCTTGGCCTGAAAGGGTTTGCCCATTCCGGAGACGGAGAAAGTAAAAATTCGTGCGACATCAATGAAATAATCAATAATTCTCTTGTCGTCTGCCACAATGCCTATAAATATGTGGCGGAGATGGTGACCGACTTTGGCGAACTCCCGTCGTTAAATGCTTATCCCGGTGATATCGGTCAGGTTATCATCAACCTTGTGGTCAATGCCGCCCACGCTATAGCCGACAAGAAGGGTGAAAGTTCCGAAATGGGGACGATCAGGATCAGCACCAGCTGTCAGGACAAGGTGATCACCATAGCCGTCTCCGACACCGGTGGCGGCATCCCGGAGGGAGTACGGCAGCGGGTCTTTGATCCCTTTTTCACCACCAAGACTGTCGGTCGCGGTTCCGGTCAGGGGCTGGCAATTTCCCGGACGATCATCCACGACAAGCATCAAGGTGAACTCTTCTTCGAATCAACCATTGGCCGGGGAACGACATTTTTTATCAAGTTGCCGCTTTAATGCTGTGTTAAGAGTTGACAGACCGCGAGTTGGCGACAAAGGTCTGGGCGAACTCAAATCACCCCCTCAAGGGTGAAGGTTGCCCCTTTATCGGAGACACTTTCAACCCAGATTCCGCCACCATGCCATTTGACCATTTTTTTACAGACAGCCAAGCCAATACCTGTACCCTCGTATTGGGATCTGCCATGTAATCGTTGAAGTATCTCAAACATTTTTTCATGGTTCTCGGATTTGATCCCTATACCTTTGTCCCTAACTGAGAAAACAGGCACTCCATCCCGATTCTCGTAAGAAACATTAATGACCGGTTGCTCTTTATCGGATGTTCCCTTTTTAAAAATGAAGATTACCGATAAAAATCAGTCACATAGTCGTTTTTTCGTTAAAATGTAGCCACTAATATCGTTATTAATATTGTATTATATCTTTACATATGAGATTAATGATGATATTAGTAT
>JAHJLI010000214.1 GCA_018821785.1 Pseudomonadota bacterium | reverse complement strand
GCGCAGTCGCTGGTATTTTTTATCTATGAGGGCAAACTGTTCCAGCCCTTGCCTGCCGTACTGCTCGGCGCCATGAACCATCGCTGCGGTCCTAAGGTCGGAGTCCAAGGTGGTAAGGAGCTGTTCGCGCTCGCCACGAAGCCTCTGGGAGAGTTTTTCAAGATATTTGCCGGTAATGGTCTTTTCCCTGAAAAAATAATTAATTACCGAGGTGCCGGCGCCGACTGCAACGAGTCCGCCCATGCCGATAAAGAGCAGGGGGAGATTATAGAGCATGGCGGCTAAGCCGCTCAACATACCGATTGCCGTAGGGTAGAGAACCATGGGGTGCAGGAAGCTTTCACGGCGAACAGCCTTGCTGATTGATTCTCCTGAGTAATCATCCAGCTTCGGTATTTTTTTTATTATCGGCGGTTGGTTGCTCGCTTGCATACGCCTTACATCTCCTCGCGCACCAGTATCATTTCGACCCTAAGAAGCCGTTGTTCAAAGGCACGCAGGGATTCTCCGGAGATTTGCGGTAGGGGCTTGCTGCCTCCAAAACCTACGGCATGCAAGCGGTTATCATCAATTCCGTGTCTTGTCCGCAGAAATTCCGCAACCCCTTCAGCCCGCCGCTGCGAGAGCAGCATGTTTTCCTGGGCGTCGCCGCGGGTTCCGGTATGGCCCTTGATGATGACCCGAAAGTTTGGATAGTGCGTGAGTTTTTCTGCAGCCGAATCCAGTTCGAGGCCAGCAAGGAGATCGAGTTCGGATGAACCGTGTTGGAAGATGATAGGTTTTAGCTTCAGGGTGCCGACATCGGTAAGGGCAGCCCAGCCCCTCGCGTCAAGGGGCGAGAAGGCTGGCGGCACGCTGCTGTCCGACCCGAATCCGCTACGTGCCTTGGTGAAGCCGCTGACACCTGAGGTATAGAGTTCCTCAAGAAAAGAACGTTTCAGTAACCGGTAATTGTCCTTGCCGGGAATCGGCGATTCGCGGAAATCCCCACTCTCCTTGAGGATCTCCACAGTCGAGTCGAGGGTGGGAATGATTCGCTCTTCCGCTTTGCCACCTGGGCCGGCAATACCAAACCATTTCTCACAGTTATCGATTAGGCTCTGCCACACCACCCCCTTGAGCATAGCCTTGGTCGCATCTTTGTCGAGCCTGGTTTCGGCCATGACTTCACGCTGGAGGAGATCAGGATCGTCGCGGAATTTTTTCAAGACTTTAAAATAGGCGGCAAGGAATTGCGAGATGACCTCCGGCTGGCGCTGCATGAACTTGCGGCCGGCAATCAGAATGTCGACAATCAGTCGTTCCGTTTCCTCGGTGCCGAGTAGTTTTGTTATCGCTTTCTCGGTCAGGGCCTTTGAGACATCGGGTTCCCAGAGTACGGCGATATCGGTGGTGCCGGCCAGCAGTTTGGCCAGGGCTTTGTTCGAACCTTCCATTTCCAGGCGCAGGTCGCTCCGCACAGGCAGGAGGGCAGGCAGGTCGAAATGGTTGGCGGCGGCTTTGAGAAGGTAGTGGCTGGGGCTGTTTGGGGTGAAGGCGACCCTTAGGTCGCCTGCGGTTCGTATTGCATCAAGATTGGCGACCTTGTCCCGGCGAGCGACAATGGCATCGCCGCCTTTCGATTCATCGAGCACGGCGACGATAGCCCCGGGATAATCGTGGTTTTTGCCGTTCAACAGATAAGAGTCGACGGTGGCAACCACCATTTCATATTTTCCTTCGGCAAGCCCCGCCATCCGGCCCTGGTAATCGCCCTTGTCATCGACGCATTGAAGCAGCCATCCGACCCGGTGCATTTCACCTTTCATTTCACTCGAGCAGAGGGGGAAGTAGCCGATCCAGCTATCCACCGCCACTCGGATAGTGCCTTTGGTGTGCACAGCATCACTGGTGACCCGCTGGTTTCTGTCGCTCAGGTAGCTGCGCAGATACTTGCCGCCAAACAGCAGCAGAGCGCCGATCAAGAGGAGCAGAAAGAATCCTGTAAGTCGTTTGTTCATAAGAGCAACTCCCGCACCGGGCTATTTGAAGCCGTCGATATCAAAGGATTCCGATTCGGCCAGCACCTCTTGCAAACCCTGGCGCAGTTCGGCCGGGTTGTTTGCGGCCCGGTAAGTGGTTCGACCCGTCCTGTTGAGGGAGTGGTCGGCGGCAATGCAGAAGCCGATGGTATGAATCATGACCGGCGAGGTGGCCAGCACCATGTTGACGTTGTTTTCGAGAGCGGGAATGTCATCAGCTGCCCCATCGGTAACAATTACGGTTGTGTAGTCGCCGTAGCCTAACTGTTTTCGTCCCTGGTCGTTCTGCATCGACTGGGCCATTTCCAAAGCGACGGCAAGCGGTGTGGATTTGTCGGGAACCACCTTCCTAATCTCCGCCTGAAACTGCGGCCGGTTGCCAAGACCGAGAGGCAGGCGGATGGAAAAGCCGTTGCGATCGAAAACCACAAGACCGAGGTTGGCATCCTCGGGAAGGGATGCCGCCCATTCAATAACCGCATCTCGTGCTACTTCATTTTTTGAACGATTTCCGGAACACCCCTGCTTGGCCATGCTGCCTGAACCGTCGAAAATGAGGACATAGTTTTTGGTGGTCAGCGAGTCGGCAAGTTGCGCAGTCTGACCGTCGCCAATTGCTGGTGGCCATTGAGGGAGCATGCGGTCGGCCATGGAGGTTGGGAAGGCAGGTTCTGGTGGCGGAGGCAGAGACGGGGTTACCAGAACCGGCGGTTGAGTAATTGCTTGATTTATTCCTTGAGTTATACTTTGGATCGTGGTCTGTGTATCATCCTTCCAGCCCACATAATAGACCAGGGCACATATGATGGCGAAAAACAGTAAACGGTTGAATCCTTTCATATTCCCTCCTCTAGTTGAGTGTTCGGAATGCGGACTCTTCGGCTTCTATCTGGATAATCCTGAATACAACCCGCATATTGCTCAGCCAGTCTTCCTTGGTCTTTGGTGCGCAGGGCAGGGCTCCGCACATCCCCGTTTTTGGCTGGGTGATGCCTTGGCCGACGACGGTGAACTGGCTCTGATCGAGGTTGACGCCGCTTGTTTCTGAAAAGTCCATGATTGCGTCACGAACTGCGATTGCCCTGGTAAGGCTGAGGTTCTTGGCGGCTTGCTGCATTCGGCGCAGGATCAGATCCCCGGCATTTTCCTTTTGTTTGCGCAGATAGCCGAGCGGATCAGAATGCCCTTCAACGGTAATGACTGCTCCACCGTAGGTCGAGGCCAGCTCCACAACCTTTTTGAAGGCGTCGGCGTAGGTGTCGGCGGCAAAGGTGTTCTGGTTCGGCTGGAAGAAGACCTCAAAGGAGAACAACTCCCCTTCGCTCAAGGTTCCCATTGCCTGTTTCTGGGCGACCACCTTGGTGACCTCATCAACATTGAAGCGCGGGATGTCGGCGGCCTCGATGCCCTGCAGGCCGGTGCTCAATTGCTGGTATTGCCACTCGGCATGGGACATTGCGGTCTTGCGGCTGAGGAGGCCGGCAACAACGTAGGCAGACTGAATCTCTTCACTGAGCCGTGCAAAATTACGGGGCCAGTTGTGATCGGTGAAGAATTTCACATTGCCGCGAAAGCCCACATATTCACAGTCGCCGTATAGGGCTTCGGCATCACCGGTCGCAGCCTCGCTGTCGAGGAGGATTTTCGCGGTACTGACAATCATCGGCTGGTACTCGGCCATCTGGGCCTTGCGGTTTTTAAAGAGCTGTCGCAGAGCCTGTTCGCCAAGGAGAAGGCCGTGCACCAATTTCTTGACGCTTGCCGTGTTGGCGGCAAAATAGTCGCTGCGCACCGCATACACATCGGCAATGACGCGGTTGGCGCTCTTGGTCGAGAGGATGATCTTGGCACCTTTGACCGAACCCTCGGCGCCGGTTCCGACCGTTGCCCCGGAGGTGAGCATCAGGCCGTCGGGGATGATCATCATCGCCGCATCAATGGTGGCATCGTAAAAGGCCTCGGAGGGGCTGTTTGTGGTTCCGGTTAGATCCTTGACCCATTTGATCTTGACATCGGACATCTTCAGGCCGCTGTCTCTCAGCAAGGTGGCGAGGTAGTCAACATGTGGCCCGTAGGCCTGCATGGCGATGGTCTTGCCTTTCAGGTCGGCAGCTGTGTTCAACCCCGGTTTCACCACCAGGCAGTCACCGCCGTTGCTCCAGGTATGCTGATAAATAATTACTGGCTTGGTACGTGGATCGCGGCTGAGGAGCTCGGCGGCCATGGAGATCATACCGAGGGTGCCGCGCAGATATGGAGTCTCGCCTTTCACATAGGCCTGCACCTGTTTCTTGAAATCATCGGAGCGAAAAAGCTGAAGCTGCAGTCCTTCCCGGTCAAAGATTGAACCCTTGGCCGTGTTCGTTGTATTACCGTTGGCATAGATGGTGGCTATATCGCCACCCCAGGTAATCAGGGGAAGCCTGACTCCTCCCGGGTCGCTACGAACATCGCCCACGGCATCTTTTACCACCTCAGTCAGTGGTGGAGCGGCAATAAACTCAACGGCTGCGCCGGCTGCAGCCACCATGGCAAAAAAGAGAAAGACTCCAAGGAAAAATGAGATGTGTCGTTTATGCATAGGATGTTCCTCTCTGGTGATGGTTGGTCGTCATTGCCAGTGCGCCGAAACGGACTGTCGGCCTCACTTTATTTCTCACCAACATAGGTCACAAACGAGTCACTGTGGGTGAGGTTGAAATCATGGGCGTTTTGTTTTACTTCCGGGTTGAACCCTTCGTAACGGATGGTCTGGATCAGCTCACCGAAGGCTGCTGTCTGCTTGACTCTTGTCGAATAGGCATTGTCATTCAGCTTATAGTCGGCCACAATCCGTGATCCGTGCGATTCCTCGGGAGGTTTTGTTTCATGAATATAAAACTGCGAGATGACCAGGATGCGGGTGCCGAGGAAGACTGCCTCTTCAAGGTCGTGGGTGACGAAAAAAATGGTCATCCCGTATTTTTCCCAGATCTCCAGAATGAGCAGTTGCATGGTCTCCCGGGTACCGGGATCGAGGGCCCCGAAGGGTTCGTCCATGAGGAGAACGCGCGGGTGCATAATCAGGGCCTGGGCAATGGCTACCCGCTGCTGCATGCCGCCGGACAGCTGGTGCGGATATTTTGCGGCATGTTCGGCTAACTGGACGCTTTCAAGATACACCATTGCTTCATCTCTTGCCGTTTTTCGGGTCGAGAACTTTTTCCAGAGGGGCTGGCTGAGCTGCTTGCCGGCCATGATATTCTCAAGAATCGTCAGGTGCGGGAAGAGTGAATATTTCTGGTAAACGATTCCCCGGTCCGGGCTGGGTTGATGGAGGGCAGCGCCGTCTATCAACATGGTCCCGCTCGATATCCTTTCCTGGCCGAGGATCAATCGCAACAGGGTAGACTTGCCGCAGCCGCTTGGCCCGACCACGGTGCAGAATTCTTTGTGTTTGACGGCCAGATCGATATCCTCAAGGACTACCTTCGAGCCATAGGCCTTGGTGACGTCTTCGCAGTACAGCAGATATTCGTCGGGAGATTTGTGCATGGCCTGCCTCAATCCTTTTTGCCAGCGGAATACCAGGGAAACAGCCAACTAACTAACAGCCGCAGGAAGATGTCGAAGGCGTAGGCGAGCATGGTTATCCACAGAACATAGACGATGATTATATCCATGGACAGGTAGCGGCGCACCAGAAAGATCCGATAGCCGAGCCCGTCCTGGGAGGCAATGGCCTCCGAGGCGATGAGAAAGAGCCAGGCGGCGCCAAGCACCAGCCGAACCGTGTCGATCAGTCGCGGCAGAATCTGCGGCATGACTACCCGGTAGATGACCCCGAACTGGGAAGCGCCCAGGGTCAGGGCCTTGACCACCACGTTAGTGGGGATTTTTGAGGTCTCAAGATAGATATCCCTGGCGATAAGCGGGAAGGTGCCGAGGATGATGAGCATGACCTTACCCAATTGGTCGACACCGAAGGTGATAAAGAGAATCGGCAGGATGGCCAGGGGAGGAATGTTGGCAATAAAGGTGAGAAAGGTCAGGGATAAGCCACGGATTCCCGGGAGTAGGCCCATGTTCAAACCGAGAAAAAAGCCTATAATTGAAGCGATGCTAACCCCAAGAACCAGCCTCTTGAGGCTGGCGGCGGTATCCTGCCAAAGAAGGATGTTTCCGCTCCGGGGATCGGGGTCGATGGCGACCTTTTCAACGGCCAGGGCGATTTTGGTAAGCGTCGGCAGTAGTTTGTCCTGGGGATTTTCCTGATGGCGGATTTCCGCAGCAAAGAGATAGATGGCGAGAAAGAGAATGAAAGGCAAAACGGCCAGGGCGACTCTCAGCCAGGGCGGTGGCTCGGCGTGCAAGCCTTTAAACAGAGAAATCCGCATCTTCATCCGCGGTTGTTCCACAGCTGTTTTCAGGTCCGGTCTAGAGCTTGCCATCGGCTGCCATTTTCATGTAGTCGGCGGCAAAGCGCAGCTTAATATTATTTTTGTCACCCATAATCGATCCGTCCGGGAAAGAAATGCCTACAAAATCCTTGGAAGTGGCATCGCCATAAAGACCGTGGCCAAAGGAAAAGGTCCGGACATACTCCATGGTCTCTTTCAGTTTGCTTCCTGAAGCAAAGGTCGCAGCCTCTTCTGCCTTGTAAAACATGGCGGTGGTCAGCAATTGGGCCTTGAATTCGTCGATGGTGCCACCGGCAAAACCGGCCATATAGGTGATGGCCTGCTCTGTCTCCGCGGCTTTGCCGTTCATAACCGCCATGGCTTCATACCAGGCGCCGGTCAGAGCCTTTTTTAGACTTTCCGGGGTATCGCTGCGCACGACCATCATATCGATGATTTCTCCGGAGATCATCGATGAGTCAAAGACCATGTTCGCCCCTTTTTCACCGCGACACTGCATCAGCGGCGGGTTCCAGGTCACAACCGCACCGTCTTTATCGCTTGCGAAAACCGCTGCGATATCTGCATCGGAGGTGTTGATGATTGTCAGATCTTTTTCCTGCATCTTGTTCATTTCCAAGGCACGGGCCAGCAGATAGTGGGAGACCGACAATTCCACCAATTTTACCTGGCGGCCTTTCAGGTCAGTCACCTTCGCGCCGTTTTTCATTACAATGCCGTCATTACCGTTGCTGAAATCCCCGATGATCAGCGCGGTAGAGTCAATTCCGCCGAGGGCGGGGATGGTCAGTGCGTCCATATTGGTCATGACGCAGCCATCGTAGGTGCCTCCGGTATACAGGTTGATGCTTTCGATATAGTCGTTGACCAGATCGAGTTGAATGGTGATACCGTATTTCTTGGCCCATTTATCGAGAATACCGCTGTGGCGGATATACTCCCACGGCTCCCAGCCGGTATAGTGCGACCAGGCAATGCGGTAGTTCTCCTTGGTCGACGCTTCTTTGAAAAGGCCGAAAACGACGATGAGGGCAACAAACAACAGTGTGCTTATCTTGCGCATTTTGGTACCTTCCTTTTTAGGTTTCTAAGAAAACTCTTTTTCCTGTTTCCGAAATTGCTTTTCTGTATAGGGACATGCTCCCTCAAGGGGGGTACTGTAATGGGCTCCATTTTCCGAGCCGGATTTATCTTCGCCCAGGAGCTTTTGTAAACTTACCATGCTACAATTTAAGATAAAAAACAAAAAAATCCAACAGCGTCCCCGAAAAAAACATACAACCGGTCGGCGGAAGGAACAGTGTTCTGCAGCAGGTCAGTCCGCATGAATGGAGGCAACGCAGTTGGATTCCTTCTGTATAGCATATATTCTTCTCCCTTCAAAAAGAAATATGGGACACAATTTTCCGGTAATTACTGTTTATTATTTAGCTGAAATTATTTGCGTTCCTTGATAAATGTGATTAATGATTTTAAATCATTATTTGGAGAAGCATTTTGATACACAGGTGCACATAAAATAATTCTGGAAGGAGACCTCCCTACTCTTTTCGATCTTTTGATTCTTAATCACATAAGCACACTTATCCTTATGAGTCAGATTCCCAAAAACGTCGCCGACTTCCTCGCAGCCCAAGGCCTTGAGGCTCTTGAATTTGAGCCAGGCTCGACACCCACAGCTGAAACCGCAGCCGGACGGATCGGCGTCCCGGTTGGCCAGATCGCCAAATCGATGTTATTCAAGGGTAAGGATGGCAAATATCGTTTGGTGCTAGCGGCAGGAGACAGGCGGATCGACAGTAGCCTGTTGAAGAAGGCCGCCGGTTGTAAGCACCGTATGGCCACGCATGAAGAGACTTTTGCGGTGACCGGTTTCCGTCCTGGAGGGGTCTGTCCTTTTGGCCTTACGGGCAGCGGAGTGGAGATTCTTTTGGATGTTTCTCTCGACGAATATGAGACGATCTACCCAGCTGCTGGAACCGATGCCACCGGCGTTCCCATGAGTCCGGCCAGGCTGGTCGAGGTTACTGGCGGAGTTCGAGTGCGGGTTGCCAAGACTCAGTAGAGAAGGGGATGCTTGCTCGGCATTGTTTGGTTCCTGCCGGCGTGTTCCCCCTTAGCTCACAGCCTGACAACTCAAAAAGGTGAAAACTTCAGCTATGAATAACCGGAGGGGCAGCAGTTGCGGATAAGCAGTCAACCAAATTTTATATTATTGTTGACTGCTGAAATTCTGTGAGTGTCCAATTATTTTGGAAGGGGCGTCTTTGAAGAATAGTTTGAGTCATTCAAAATCACTTGAATTGCCCTATTAGTTCGAGGTGCAAAGAATATGGGGGCGGCGAGATTCAAGGTTATATTTTGGTCTGGAGGAACGGTTACCACAGTTAAAACGAAGCACTTTTCGTCTTCCTCAATGTGGAGACTTTGGCGTTCTCCACCGTCAGGCACAACGAGGTAATCAAGGAAAAAATTGGTCGGGTCAGTAAGTACGAAGGCCATTTCAGGTTCTTCAACACTCTGAATCCAGAAAAGGGGGCCTTCTTTCTTGTTGGGCATGA
This sequence comes from Pseudomonadota bacterium, assembly GCA_018821785.1. Classification (GTDB taxonomy): domain Bacteria; phylum Desulfobacterota; class Desulfobulbia; order Desulfobulbales; family Desulfocapsaceae; genus Desulforhopalus_A. The sequence continues at coordinate 21,267 of JAHJLI010000214.1, read as the reverse complement.
CAATGAAGTGACGGAGGTTCGGTAACCCTATCAACCCTGCCGGAAAATGAAGAAGATTTGTCGGGTCATATTCTACTTCTCCAAAGCGAGTGTTAATTTTTTCCATTTGTATCTTTTCTCACTGTTAGGTTGTCGCTAATGTTATCAAGATCAATCATATTCCAATGAGCGGCGTCGCGGTTTTCCTCGACAATTCTATTATAAACTTCCTGTCGGTAGATTTTTTTGTCGCGGGGAGCATCAATGCCAATTCTGACATTCCCGCCTTTCAATTCAACGATGGTGATGGTTACATCGTCACCGATGATGATACCTTCACCAAGTTTTCTGGTCAGAACCAGCATAGTTGACACCGTAGTGACGGTATAGTCCGCCGGATAAGTAAAATGATTGTGAGCTTTCGGATGAAAGCCTTTCTTGTCCTTTGAATAACACTAGATAAGTTAACCTACTCAGCTCCCTTGGATGAAAATCCTTTGGTTCGTGACAGGAGATTTTTGATTGCCGTTTGCTCGAATGATAGTAATCGAAGTTTAAAAATAATCAAGAATCGATATTTGCGAAATTCTGCCGGTAATATTTAAGGCGGCTTGAAAGGCGCTCTCTTTCTGGATAATGTCGTTGTAAATTTTAATTATATCGGCATCCTGGTACCGCGAAAGGATCTGTTTGAGATCAATTTGCGCATCTTCCTGGTGTAACATTGCAGAATCGACGCGTTGCGCTCTCATACCAAGGGCACTTCGTTGTCCTCTATTCTGATTGGCGGCAATCTCCAGATTTTCGATCTGGGCCTGTAACGATCCGCCAGGACCATTTATATCGTCGAAATTTCCTGCCCTAATGGCCTCTTCTGTTCGCATAAGTACGGTAAAGAGATCGATTCGGCCTGATGCACCGTTCAGGGTATCGGCGGCAAGACCAACATCAGCAAGCCCTGCTCCGGCCAAGGTGACACTGGTAGATGAATTGGGGGCAATGTTGATGGTGCCAAAGATTGATTGATTGCCGCCGCTAATTACTGTGGCTGGCAGGGCGGAGGCGGGGAGGACGTCGATAATGGTTTCAGTAAGGTCGATATCCGCTCCATTGGTCGGCCCGTTGAGGATTAATTCGCCGCTGGAAATATCATAGGAAACGCCGTTAGACAGTGTGCCGCTCGTTTGCGTAAGATTCGTCGCACCAACAGTGTTGGCAAGCGCGGAGGCCATTCCGGCTAGGGTGAAATCGTAGTCGACAGAGGCTCCTTGAAGGGTAACCGCAACCGCATTGCCGCCCGAGGTTATGCTGAGGCTATAGGTGTCTTCCCCGTCGACGAAATTGTTTAGTGGCAGAGGACCGAGATTAACATTTGCGGCATTAACCGTTCCAGTCAAACCGGTGGCTGCGACTCCAGTGAAAAGATCGAGGACCTTTGCGGCATAGTTATTGTCGGTGTCGGTCAGAGATGCAGCGGGAATGGTGGTGAGCACCGGTGGCGTGCCGGTAGTGATGTCGATTGGACCGGACATGGCACCGCTAAGGAGAGGCCCGGAGGTTATGGATTCACCCTGGTAGGGGTTGGTATATCCGGTGGCGGCTATTTCATTGGTAATACCCATAAAAAGTTCGTTTCCGGTGAGATTTGACTGGAGGTACTCGCCGGGAGTTATTTCCAATTGGGTTGGATTGTGGTCGCCATGATACAGGTAGGGCCAGGTGTTAACATTGCTAGGGTCGTAGGCGGTGGGAACATAGGCGGGGTTTACCGTAAATGGTTTGGTTTTTTCCTGGTAGCCGGCGAAAATGTATTTTCCGTCAATAACCGCGTTAGCCGTGTCGAGCAGCTGATTACGAAGTTGGGCAACCTCGTCGGCCAGGGTATTCCGATCGATTGCGCTTAAACCACCGTTTATTGTATTGATGGAGATTTCCTTGGCCCTTACAAGGACGTTTTCAACTTGGGCAAGGTGGCTGTCGGTCGCGGCCATCTTATCCCCAGCCTGTCCCATAGTTTCCAGATATCGCTGATTCTGCTGGAGCTGAGATCTGGTGGTAAGGACCGGGCGAATGGCGCCTGGGTCGTCTGACGATTTATTAAGTTTCAGACCGGTAGCCCCCTGATAGCGGAGCGTCTGCAGGTTATTAGTGATTCGGTCAAGGTTGGTCTGCATTAACCGGTAGGTTGAATTGTCGGTTACTTTCATAATGCGCCTTCCTTATGTGTGTCTATCTTTTTATATTCATTACCGTCGACATCATTTCATCGATGGTGGAGAGAAACTTGGCAGATGACTCGAATCCCCGCTGGAATTGTATAAGGCTTATCATCTCTTCCTCAAGCGAAACTCCGACAAGGCCGTCCCGGAAATTTTGAAGTTGATCCATGGCATCCTCAGCACCCTTGAGAGACAGTTGATTCTGATTGCTCTCCACGCCTACTTTTGCTGAGATCTTGCCGTAAAGAGAAGTAAAACTGTCGGTTCCGCCAATCAAGTATATGTCGCCGATGTTCGAGAGTATAAGGGCGTTACTGTTGTCGCCTGGGGCAACTGTGCCAGGCGGCGGGCCGAGAGTAGGGGCAGCGCCGGCGGCAATTTTGGCCGGATCAGTTATAACGACGCTGATTCGTCGAGCCGAACCGGCATATTGCGTGGCAGTCGGAGGTGGATTAGGAGGGGAGGCGAGATAGTTTGGCGGCATGTTGAAAAAATCATTGTTAGTACTTGAGTCAAGCGCTCCTCCGGCACGGTGCTGGAGATTGACTTGAACACTCAACTCATATGCAAGTTTATCTAGCTCCCCATTTATTTCCGGAATCAGGCTGTCGCGAACGCCAAGCAATGCCTGGAAAGCGCCGCCAAGATTCCTCTCGCTCAGATTCCTGGTAGTCCCGCCGGCGTTAAGCTGTAGAATCAGATCGGAGCCGGAGGTGTTGGCGGTGATGGACATCGGCAGCAAGCCTTGAACCAGTGGCAGGCCACCAGGAAGTTGTACCGATAACATACCGTTCTGATCTTCATAAGATTCGGCGCCTAGGGTCTTCGCCAGATCTTTGGCCACCATGTCGCGCTGGTCTCTGGCGCTGTTAGCCGTTTGCCCTTGGATTTCAATAGAATAAATGCGGTCGTTGAGGTCGGCTATTTCCCTGATCTGGGCGTTGACGACATTAAGCTTTGAAACGATGGTGTTGTTGATGTTTTCTTTTATAGAATTGAGATCGTTGACGGCATTATTGAAGCTTGTTGCAAGCACATCTCCCTGAAGAATGACGTTGTTACGTTGGACAAGGTCACTCGGGTTGGCGGTAAGCTCCTGCAGTGAATCGAAAAAGTTGTCAATATCGGTGGAAATGTTGTCTTCGGTGATAGTGAAAACCCGCTCCAGTTCGGAGAGGGGTCGAGTCAGTGCATCCTGAAAACCATAATCCACGACCTTCTGCATGAGCTGTTGTTCGATAAATACATCGTGCTCGCGGCTGACATTGACAATTTTTACACCTTGGCCAATAAAAAAATTTCCAAAATTCATTGCAGGGTAAGGTGTCAAGTCGGCCTTTTGCCTGGAATACCCTTCGGTATTGACGTTGGCAATATTGTTGCCGATGATCTCTATCGATTTCTGATTGACCTCGAGTGAAGTGCGGGCAGAGTTGAGTGCGCTGATAAGACCGGCCATATCAAATCCTTCCTGAAAGGAGGCGGCCATTTACCTGAGAGGCAACCGTATTGCCATGGGCGGAATAAGTAGAGGTTACGGTTTTCTGGCCGAAAAATTCCATCGTTTGTCTGATCCACCCGAGAGTCGATTTAAAGAGAAAAGCGTTACGGCGATTCTCATACCGAATCTGGGCGGCGATTGGCTTATCCTGTTCATCGATAACCTTGATGTGGGCGAGTACCTTAACGATTTCTTCCTTGGTGTGCATGGCCTCGATCATCCCTTGCATGTCAAGAATTTTGGCACATTCTCTCTCATGAAGGATGACGTCACGCAGTCGGACGAGATAGTCGTGGGTGGTCCCGGTATCCATATTATCTGTTCTCAACTAAAAATTGTAACAATGAGGCGGAGACTTTTTGCAGATCAGGCTGGTAGGATCCTTCCTTGATCTGAGCCTGCAGTTCCTTTACTCGTGCAGTTCGTTCCGCATCGCCACTTGATGTCGCTGCTTTTGCCCGATTGACATCCTGGAGTACTGAAGAAAACTGAACTTTGTCTTCCCCTGCACCTTCGGTCTTTTTATCACCTTGTGTTTTCGGTAGTTTTTTAAGACTGCCGATTTGTCCCGGGCCACCTACTCCAAAGAACTCTACGCTCATGGCTTCACCTAAATTTACGATTGCTGACTTTTGCCGACTCCAGCCCAGTCATCCAGTTTTTGCATTACTGCATCATAGGTGTCATAAGATATGTCCGGAAGCCAATTTCCCATCGCTTTGAAGGCCTCCTGAAAACCTTTTTCTACACCTGTCCGAATGGCATCAATCCTTGCGGGATCACCGCCGGCGATGCCGACTGCTAGATCAAAAATACGTTGTGATGTCTTTTCTACCCCGAAATACCCATAATCCGCAACTAAGTCTTGAGCTTCTTCAGGGGTTATTTTACTGATGTCAATTTCCGTTTCGCCAGCAGCGATTTTATAATCGACACCCTGTTCCTTGAATATGTTGAGGATCAGACCTCGCAACAGGTCAAAACCGTCACCCCTGTTACCTTGCAGGGTCATGGAGCTATCGTATGTCACTACCGATTCACTGCTATAAGAGAGAGACACTTGGTCTGTGCTCAGACTAAAATTTTCCTTTTCGGTTATCTGCCCGCTACGCTGGTAGGTGGCTATGTTTCCTGTTTGCCGACCGGGGTAATTGATAGCCGGTTGATAAGCATTGATACTGGAATTTTCTAACATTTTTGCCTCCCTGCGAATTAAACCGTGCTTCCCTGCACCATCATTCGGTACTTATACCTTTGTTTTTTACCTATTCCTTGTGGGGGAAAAGGTCTTTCTTCAAGACTATTATCGGAGGATGGGCGGAAAAACTTTAGTTTTCAAAAAATATTATCCGCATGTTTTGAGTGAAGAATAATTCTAAGAGACTGATTCCCTTTGTCGGGGTCAGGATGAGTTGCGAAAAATGATTTTCCATCTATATATTGTATATTGTAAAAACGATCGGGGTATGGGGAGGATGTGGTAAGGAGAAACTATTTTTTCTTTTCGATCAACTCGGCCATTTGTTTGTACATGGCTTCACCGATACCCAGACCCTTGCCTCGACTTGCCGCCTTTGCCGTTTCGCTGTCAAGCATATCTCGAAAAATTTCTGAGGAGGTGTCTTTATCGAAAAGACCGCCCTCGGGCACAGACTTGCGCATTGACTTGAGCATTTCCATCAGCAGAAGTGCTTCAAATTCTCGGCTCGATTCGCGGAGTGAATCAAGATCTTTGGTTTTTTTGTCAGTGATCGGCTGTGTTGCCCGACTGGCCATGATACGCGGATCAATTTGAAAATCCATGAATTTCCTCTTGTAAACAATGAGTGCCTTGGAAATTCATTTCTTGTTTTTGAAGAATGAATTTGGTGAAGGCACTTATCCCCCTTGTGCGGGGTTAAAGAATGACCAATTCGCCATGCAAGGAGCCGGACGCCTTTATGGCCTGGAAGATGGCGATGAGATCCCTTGGTGTGGCACCTATTGCGTTGAGAGCATTGGCAATCTCGCCGATTGATACGCCTTTTTTCATATCAAGAAGAACCAGCTGTCCATCGTCCTCAACCACCGTTGCCTTGGTTTTTGGGATGATGACGGTTTGCCCTTCCGACAGCGGATTGGGCTGCGAAACACTGGTATCTTCTCTGATGATAAGACTCAGGTTGCCATGGGAAACGGCGACCGTGGCCAATCTGACATCTTTTCCCATGACAATGGTCCCAGTACGTTCATTGACCACTACGCGTGCCACGGAATCGGTTTCTACCTCGAGAACCTCGACTGTGGCGATGAAATCGACGACATCTTCCTTGAATTGCGAGGGGATCGCAACCTTAATAGTTCCAGAGGTGTCAGGGAAGGCGGTGCCCTGGCCGAACCTTTTGTTTATAACCTCGGCCATGTTGGCGGCGGTGGTAAAATCGGCATTGCGCATTTGGTATTCCAACTTACCTCCGGTACCCAGTTCATTGGCTAGAGATCGTTCAATGATTGCTCCCCCGGAAATGCTGCCGACGGTTGGATGATTTTTTTGCACCTGAGCAGCTTTGCCGCCAAAGGCAAAGGATCCTGTAGAAAGTGACCCTTGGGCAACCGCGTATACCTTGCCGTCCGGACCGACCATCGGGGTCATAAGAAGAGTTCCGCCGGCGAGGCTTTTTGAGTCACCCATTGATGACACTTGGATATCAATGGTTGATCCGGACTTGGCAAATGGTGGCAGGGTGCCTGTTACCATTACCGCAGCGACGTTCTTCAACTTGATGTCAGCGAGGCTATCGGGGTTGATGGTGATCCCGTGCCTTGTCATCATATTATAAACGGCCTGGAGGGTGAAGATTGATTTTTTCATGTCATCGCCGGTACCGTTCAGGCCGGTTATCAACCCGTAACCAAGAAGCTGGTTATTGCGGACCCCGTGTAATTGTGCCAGATCCTTTATCCGAGCAGCATTGACCGAAGGAACAGCAAGGAAGAAGCAGAAAATCAGGCCGAGCAATAGAGTAAACGAAGATTTCATGCCGGATACCAGGGAAATTGTCGTAAAATTTGAGGAGCAGTTAGGAAATATTTTGGCCATAATTTCAATTTTTATTACGGATTATTGTGTTTTATATATTGATCATATCGGCAGGAAATTCTCCGTTTATCGCTTGCTCTAAAATGGCCAGACATTATCAAGAATTCGCATTGCCCAACCTGGCTCCTGTTTGTCACTGATTGCCCCATTGCCGGTATAGCTGATCCGGGCATTGAGTATCTTGTAAGAATTGACGGTATTAGCGGCAGTGATGTCGACCGGTCTGACAATGCCGGTCAAGTAGATGATCTGTACCTCATCGTTGACCATGACCTCTTTCCCGCCGCGGATCTTCAGCTGGCCGTTGGGATAGCGGCCAACAACCTGGGTTGTGAGAAATGCGTTCAGATCCTCTTTTCTGGTGGTGCTGCCGGTGCCGTCAAAACCATTGGCAAAATCAGCTTTTACCAGGTTTGTAAGATCAATGGGATTATGGCTGCCGGCCCAAAGTTTGTCATTCTCCAGGCCGAAGAAATTAGGGATCGAGGCCGACATGTTGCTCTTTCTGCTGGTCGAAGTTGTTGCCTCTTTGGAAGCGCTGGCTTTTTCTGAGATGATGACCGTGACAATGTCTCCAACAGCCCTGGCCTTACGATCGGAGAACATGGAGTTGTTGCTTTCCCGCCATAGTGATCCTGCTTCGTTTGTTTGATCATCGTCGGCCTGTATTTCCTCAAGAGGTTCACGGCTTGCCACCAGGTTATTACTTGAGGGGGCACATGCGGTCAGCAGCAAAAGGGCAATTAGAGGGGTGAATAATGTTTTCATTTTCAAAGGATCACCTCCACGATGCCTGGCCCTGCCACTCGGCCATGTATGGTTTTGTTTGAGTTTAAATTTTGCACTTTGATCATCTGGTCGAGTTTGCCGTCACTATGAGCGAAACCGGTTGCTGTCAGGTGCAGCGATCCTGATTCGACGACCATTTTCACTTTTTGGCCGCGCCTTACTACCGGCAGTGTATCTACGTAGGAACCAAGAATTGGTGAACCTTTAGCCACCGTCCTGGTGAGTTGCATGCCTACAAGATTTTGTGGATGGAGTTCTGGGCTGGCTATATCGCTTATGTCCATACTCACGACATTAAGATGTTGCCGGTGGAGGATAAGACCTTTTTTTAGTGGTTCAGCGGCCACCACGACCTTGGCAAGGGCCTCGATTTTGCCCCGTACTGACATGTTTTTAACAACTCTGTTATCGACCTTAAAAATCATTGAAAAGCTCGAACTACTCAGTATTCCAGGATTGGAGGGGATGACATCGTAGGTAAGATCACCCTTAGGAACGATGAAAGGCAGGGGCATGGTATTCGGTATAAATTTGATATCAGCTAGAGGAAGACTCATTTTGTTGCTGCTGAAAAACTCGGAAATAATGTTCTGTATGTGGTCTGCACTTATGGTTACGCCCTGGCGGCTTATGTGAATAGTTGGTGAACCGTTCCAGCTGATGTCACTCGACAGAGAACGGTTGGACATTAAATACTGTTTGATGTACTGAGAGCGGAGGGTGAGGGTTTCACCAGGCGCTGGAGCCTGTCCGACGGATTGGGTGGCAAGGGCGTCCGCAAGAGGGGACTGCTCGTTGAATTTTGCCACATCGCCCAGCCTGATAACGGCATCATCGACTTGGGCGCTTTGGTTGAAGGTGATCTCAAGTGCCGGGCAGATTTCATACAGCCCGAAAAAGAGAATGATTATGAGAAGAAATCTTGTCATATTTAGATAAGGTTGTTGGTTGTTTGCATCATTTCATCAGAGGTCTGGATGGATTTCGAATTAATCTCGTAGGCTCTCTGGGTTGTGATCATACTCGCCAGTTCTTCGACAATGTTGACGTTGGAACCTTCCAGGTAATTCTGCAGCAGGGTGCCATAACCTTCAGTTCCGGGTGTGCCGGTTTGAGCGGTTCCGGAGGCTGCAGTCTCAGTAAAAAGGTTTTTGCCGAGGGCTGACAGTCCACTATTGTTGGTGAAGGAGGCCAGTTCCAGCGTTCCTATTTCAGTACTGGTTGTATTGGCACCGATGATGGCGCTGACGATACCGCCATCACTGATGGTAATCTGTCTTGAACCATCTGGGATGGTTATCGCCGGAAGAATCGGATAGCCATCGGAGGTAGTCATACGGCCGTTGCTGTCACGCTTCAAGGCCCCCGACCTAGTATAGCCGGTGTTGCCGTTCGGCATATCAACCTGCAGGAACCCCTCTCCTTCGATGGCGATATCGAGCTCATTTAAAGTTTGGATAAGATCTCCCTGGGAAAAAACCTTGGACACTGCAGCGGGCTTGACACCAAGGCCTATGAGGATGCCGGTCGGGGATTGGGTGTCGGCGGAACTTTGACTTCCGGGAACCTTCATGGTCTGATACAGGAGATCCTGGAAATCGGCCCTGCTCTTTTTGAAACCGGTGGTGCTGACGTTTGCGAGATTGTTGGCAATAACGTCGATATTCAACTGCTGGCTGTGCATGCCGGTGGTGCCTGTCCATAGTGAGCGGATCATTGTTTTTCCTTTGTGGGCGTTAGTTGATACGGGTGAAGGTTATCCCAGGGTTCCTAGCTCATCCCCAGTTTCACTGATGGTCGAATAGCTTTTCAGTACTTTGTGATAGGTCTCAAAGGTCCGGTAATTATCGATCATCTGAGCCAGTTCCGACGACATATTGATATTGGCAAGTTCGAGGCTGCCCTGAATCACACGGGCGTTTTCAACTGGTTGCTCGGTTCCCCCAGGATCCAAGGAAAAAGCTGTGTCGGACTCACGCTTTAATTTTTGGTTATCGCTTATGGCAACAACTGCCATTTTTCCAACTTCCGAACGCGCTCCCTGAGGTCCAAGAAGGAAAATCGTGCCATCGTCGCCAGTGGCGATCCGGCTGGTGTCGGTATCAGGAATGGTAATTTGGCCATTACCTTCATCGAGAACCGGCAGGTTGTTGCTGGTGGTAAGTAACCCTTCGGCATTAATTATGAAATCGCCTCTCCTTGTATAAAGCGGGCCATTTGCACCCTGGATCTTAAAGAATCCGTCTCCTTGGATAGCAAAGTTGAGTGGATCTTCAGTCTTCCGAAGAGGGCCGTTAGAAAAATCATTGAAATTTTGGTTTATCCGGGTGTAATTGATACCTTTGGCTGTTTGTGTCTGGTTTTCGCCACGGAGAATGGCTGCAAAACTGACTTGCGACCGGCGGTAGCCCGTTGTGCTTATATTGGCCAGGTTATTACTGACATTGCTGATGGCCTGTTCTCTTGCTATGGCCCCGGAGAGGGCGCTGTATTTTCCTGATACCATATCCGTTTCTCTGTATGAGATGGGTGAGTGTTTATGTCGTTGATCTTCTTATCGGTTCACGACTGTTAAATCTTAAACCCTTTGTCGATCGCCTTATCCTTTTAATTTCCTTGGGCAATCTTTGATAAAGCGACCAGCTGTCTGGCTTCGTGCGTTGAGATTGTCAATATTGAGGCGATCTCTTCAACTGAAAGGCCTTTTTCCGTTAAAGAATGGATGTAACTGTATCTTTCAGGAGAGTTACGTGGTCTCTCAGGAGAACGGATTTCATTCAGTCGCGTCATTTGCAGGTTTGTCGTCCGTTCGGCCTCCCCAAGACTGTTTTGAAACTCGACGATTTTTTCATGCTTTTCTTGAAGTTTGGTGAGGTTTTGACGGGTTCGTTCGAGGGCAACCGTGGTTTCTGTCAGTTGCTCTGCGAGGAGGTTGTTTTCTTTTTTTAAAGCAAAGACTTTTATCACTGCACCAAGAAACAGGAGCAGAAGCAACAGGAAGAAATAGAAAAAAAAGGTAGGCTCGGCCATGATTACTCCGGGGTTCAAAGGGGATGCTGGAGGAGGCTGAAGAGGGTGTGCGGCTGTTATAGCCGAGCATCCAGTTTGGTTTTCAGCTTGATCAACGCTTGGCTGTGTAATTGGCTTACTCGACCCTCTGAAAGTTCCATGGCCTCAGCGATTTCCTTCTGGGTGAGTTCTTCATAATAATAGAGAGAAATGACCAGACGTTCTTTTTCTGAAAGCTGGTCAAGAACGAAGGCAATGGTATTGGTCAGTTGTTGATCTTCTATCCTTGTCCCTGGTGACGCCTGTGGTCGGTCATCGCTGAGACTGTCGAGAAAGGATCGGCCTTCTTCGGAGTGGTCGAGGGTCTCATTGAGGCTGACGCACCCAAGATGACTTACCTCGATGAGAATTGAGCGATATTCATCAAGTGACATATTCATCGCTCTTGCGATCTCAGGGTCTTCAGGGTCTCGCCCCAGTTGCATTTCAAGGTCGCTGATTGTTCTTCCGATTTTGTTCTGTTTGTCGCGAAGTGATCTGGAAAACCAATCGAGTTTGCGCATTTCATCAAGGATTGCGCCGCGAATTCGATATTCGGCAAAGGTTTTGAACAGGATGTTTTTTGCCGGATCGAACTTATTGGCCGCATCGAGGAGGCCAAGCATTCCAGCACTTTTTATGTCATCCCGGTTCATAAATGCGGGAACCTGGGTAACCATCCTTCTGGCGATGATATCGACAAGATAGAGATGGTCATGGATAAGTTTGGTGCGATTTTCTATGTGAGGGCTTTGATCGTAGAGCATAGGCCAACTCTATCCCCCTATATGTAGCAATTTCTTCCAGAAAAACTGGAGATTTCCTTTTGGCGAGACCTGTGTCGGTTCAGAGCAGATTCTGCCTGCCAGATGTCGGAAAGCCTGAGTAATTTTAGAACCAGGATAGAGTTCACTGATAACTTTTTGTTTTCGGATTGATTCTCCCATCTGCCGATCATCTGGGATTGAACCCAGGTAATCAATCGAAATATCAAGGTATCTGTTGGAAACCATGGTCAGTTTTCGAAAGACGTCGAGGGCGTCGTCTTCGGTTTGGATCTGGTTCACAACCAAGTTGAAATTTTTTTCGTGATACTGGGTAGAAAGCAGCTTCATCAAGGCGTAGGCATCGGTGATGGCTGTAGGCTCGGGTGTCGTTATGACCAGTATCTCTTGAGCTGCCGTATTAAAATAGGTGACGTTTTCAGATATGCCGGCTTCGGTATCGATTAAAACAAAATCAAAATGATTTTGCATGGCGTCCAGCCCGTCCAGGAGGCGCATCTTCTGGTGCGAATCAAGGTTGGTGAAGTTCTGGATGCCTGAACCGGCAGGCAGGATTTTAATTCCCAACGGCCCGTCGACCATGATTCCCTGGAGATCCTGCTCCCCGGCAAAAAAATGGTTGAGGTTGAAGGTTGGTGAAATTCCGAAAACGACATCGATATTTGCCAGGCCGAGATCGGCATCAAGGATAAGCACTCGTTTCCCCATCGAGGCGAGAGCGTAAGCGAGGTTGGCAGTCACAGCGGTTTTCCCTACTCCGCCTTTACCGCTGGTTATCGAGTACACACTGGTTGGCAGTTCAGCCTTCTCTGGTGCCGTGCCGGGGAGATGGGAATTAAGATCCCGGAGGGTTTTGGCCTGATCGGCTGTCGTGCGAGAAATATTAGTCATGCATTGATCCTTCCTTTTGAGACATGATCAGTTCTGCGGCTGTTTTGGGGCTGGCTTCAAGCAAATCTTCCGGGACTCTTTGCCCGTTAGTAAAATACGACAAAGGATTGGCGTTTTGAATCTGCACATTCAGTAATATTCCAAGATTGGCGCACTCGTCAATTTTGGTGAAAATCGTATGGGTTATGCCAAGTTCCTGGAAACGAACTATGGCATCGAGAAGCTCATGCTCCCGTGTAGTCGCTGACAGAACCAGATGTTTGTCAATGTTGAGTTCTGGTTTGAGGAACGCCGCAAGTTCGTTTATGCAGAAGCTGTCTCTGGGGCTTCGGCCGGCTGTGTCGATGAGGATGAGTTCCTTGTCGCGATGCCGGTCAATGGCTTTTTCCAATTGTTCCGGAGTGATGACAACATCAACAGGCAGGTGCATGATTTCCCCGTACACTTTGAGTTGTTCAACAGCGGCAATACGGTAGGTGTCGATGGTGATCAGGGCTACGGAATGGGAATGCTTACTGAGATACGATGCGGCAATTTTTGCCAAGGTTGTTGTTTTTCCGACACCGGTCGGGCCAACAAGGGCAATGAGCTGTGGGTTGTCCTTGTTGGTAAAGGTCGGAGGGCTCACCTGAATGAGATCTTCGATTGTCCGCATAATAGCTGCATCGATAATATCGGGATTGCCAAGTTCTTGATCGGTAAGGCTTTCTCTCAGAAATCGGGCTATTGTCCGCGATGTTTCAACGTTTATACCCCTATCTATAAGTTTTGAGAGAATGTGGTCACCATGAATGGTTGACGAATTGTAGCGATTACTGAAGTCGGTGTCCTTGACTTTCAATTGTCGCGTTTGCTTTGACGACCCATCTTTTTCGGCTATCTGCGCTATTTTTCCGGCCAGATTTTTAACCAGGTCTTTCAGTTCATTCACTTCGTTTTGCAGATCCGGTTGCAGCTCTGTCTTTACCTGTTCGATATGATTGTCGTTATATCGCCCGGATGATCCATAATGAACAGCTGCAGCCGTCTGTTGGTTGCGACCCAGGTCTTCGTTGGAATCGTCTACCACATGTCTGAAGCCGCCGGCCTTATAGTTTCGAGTGTCTTCTGGTTGACGCTGCTGGGTGACTCTGTCCCTGTTGTCTGTTCCTGAATGAGTATGTGGAAAATTGGAATCAATGGCTGCGGTAATTTCCAGCACAGGCTTGCCCATGAGGCCAAGCTTTCCGTTGCGAATGGTCCTGGTCGAGAGTATCAGGGCGTCGGGGCCGAGTTCTTTTTTAATCATTTTCAGCCCAGTTGCCATATCCATTGCTTCAAAGACTCTAACTTGCATCAAGGGTCACCGTGCCGAGAGATCTGACTTTGAGGTTAGGAGTGACTTCGTTGTGGGAAATGATGGCCAGTGCCGGGTAGTATCTCTCTGTCAGGCTTCGCACATAAGGTCGTATTTGCGGTGCCGACAACAACACCGGCCTGCTGCCGCCCTCAAACAGGGTAATGCCCTTGCCTACAGAATCGAGAATTCGCTGAGCGATGATTGGGTCAATCGCCAGATAGCTGCCGGTTTCTTTGTGTTGGATGGAGTTGCGGATGGCATCTTCGGCAGTGCGAGCCAAAGTGATGACTGGAATAATGCCATTCACCGCAAGATCACTGCTGATGGTCCTGGCTAAGGCATGGCGGACGTATTCTGTGAGGACATCAGTATCTTGCGTCGCCGCAGCCCAATCCGCTAAGGATTCCAGGATAGTTCGCAGGTCGCGGACGGAAACACCCTCTTTCAGCAGATTCTGCAATACCCGCATGATGGTTCCAAGCGACAGAACGGTTGGGATGAGGTCCTCAACCAGTTTCGGGTATGTTTTGCTGAGGTTGTCGAGCAGACCCTGAACTTCCTGCCGGCCTATAAGTTCGTGCGAGTGTTGTTTGATAATTTCACTGATATGGGTGGCCATGACAGTGGTGCAGTCTACCACCGTGTATCCGGCAATCTGGGCCCGATCTTTCTTGTCAGAGGAAATCCATATGGCCGGCAGACCGAAGGCAGGTTCCATGGTAGAAATGCCTTTGATTGTCTCTGTCACCATGCCGGGGTCCATGGCCATGAAATGGCCCGGCAGCATCTCAGCCTCGGCAACTTTCACTCCTTTTAAAGAAAAGGTGTACTGATTGGGGTTCAGCTGCAGGTTGTCCCTGATGTGTACAGGCGGGACGATAAAGCCGTTGTTCATGGCAAATTGTTTGCGAATCGCCTGGATGCGGTTAAGGAGCTCACCGTCTTGAACTGAATCAACAAAGGGGATAAGGCCGTATCCCACTTCAAGCTGTAATAAATCGACATGGAGCATTTCTTCATAGTTCTCTTCCCGGCGAGTTGGGACCTGCGGCGGTTTTTCGACAACCTCCTCTGCCAATGCTTTTTTCGATTTATCAAGCTGGAAGGCAAGAGCGGCCATTGAGAAAGCGAGGACGAGAAAAGGAAAAACGGGCATGCCGGGAATAATGGCAAAAACAACGAGGATTCCGGATACCACCCATATGGCGACCGGACTTGTAGAAAATTGCTTTTTTAGATCGGTGCCGAAATCTTTTTCACCAGTGGTCCGTGTCACCAGAAGACCGGCGGCGGTAGAGATGATAATCGCAGGGATTTGGCCTACAAGTCCGTCGCCCACCGTCAGAATTGTGTAGGTGGCAGCGGCGTCGGCCATGGCCATATCTTTTTGGACCACGCCGATAACAAAACCGGCGCCGATATTGATAAGGGTGATGATGATGCCGGCGATGGCATCGCCCTTGACAAATTTCGAAGCACCATCCATTGCCCCGTGGAAATTGGCTTCTTTGGCAATGCTTTCCCGTCGACTCCTTGCCTCATCTTCGTTAATGAGGCCGGCGTTGAGATCGGCATCAATGGCCATCTGTTTGCCGGGCATGGCATCAAGGGTAAAACGGGCGGCAACTTCGGCAACCCGGCCGGCACCCTTGGTGATAACCATGAAATTGATGAGAACCAGGATGACAAAGATTACCACTCCAACGAAATAATTGCCGCCGACAACGAATTGCCCGAAGGATTGGATGACCGTGCCGGCGGCTTCCGGGCCCTCATCTCCATGTAAAAGAATGAGACGGGTTGATGCCACATTCAGGGACAGTCTGAACAATGTGGTAACGAGAAGAAGTGAAGGGAAGATTGAGAAATCGGTTGCCTTTACAGTGTACAGACTGAGAATGAGGATGAGCAGTGCGACGGTGATGCTCATGGTCAGAAAAAGATCAAGGGCAATCGGCGGCAGTGGAATGATCATCATCATCAGGATGGCGACGAGACCAAGGGCAGCGATTATATCACTGCGTCCAAGCAGTTGCTTGTAGTCAAAGTTTGCCAGAGAATTTTGAACGCTGCTGAGTTCCATCAACGAATCTTGCCTTTCAGTGAATAAACATGGGCGAGAATCTCGGCAATAGCCTTAAAAAGATCCTCGGGTATATGTTCCCCTAGATCTAGTTTATGCAATAATCGAGCCACGGGAGGATTTTCGAAAATCGGCACCTTGTGTTCGAGAGCGATCTCGCGAATTTTCATGGCAAGCAAATCAGCACCTTTGGCTACCACCAGCGGAGCATCCATCTCTTTTGCATTATAGCGGATGGCAATTGCCAGATGAGTAGGGTTGGTGACAACTACATCTGCTTTCGGCACCTCAGCCATCATGCGCTTGCGGGCCATTTCTTGCTGTATCGCACGAATTTGCGCCTTGATGTGAGGATCGCCCTCACTTTCCTTGAACTCCTCCTTTAGTTCCTCTTTGGTCATCTTCATTTGTTCCTCCATATCCCATTTTATGAAAATAAAATCGAGAAACGCCAAAAGGATCAGAATGGCACAGATCTTTGCCATAATGAGGGCTGAAATCTTGGCGATATAACTGAAGATGGAACCAATATTCGTGTCGACCAGAATGAGGGCTTCATTAAAATGGTCAATAACGGTGGAGTAAGCTATCCAACCAATTAAAATCAATTTCAGGAGGGACTTGATCAATTCGATAAGAGCCTTTTTTGAAAAGAAGCGTGCCATGCCAGCAATCGGATCGAGTTTTCCGAAATCAGGAATAAGCGGGGTACTGGAAAGGAGCCAGCCGAATTGGAAAAAACTTGAGAAAAAAGAAATGAGCATAACCAAAAAAAAGAGGGGGGCGAGAAGCAAAGCAATTTTCTGAAAAATAAAGGCTGTCAGAGAAATGATTGAGGTCTCGGTGATTTGATATTCACCAATCGCCAGCCAGAGAGAGTAAATCAGTTCGGTGAAGGATTTCCAGAAGATTGGCAGGTACATCAGCCAGAAAAGCAGGCAAATAGTCAAGAGGGCGGCGGTCTGCACCTCTTTGCTTTGGGCGACTTGACCTTTCTTGCGGAAATCCTCGCGCCTTTTCGATGAGGGTTCTTCCGTTCGTTCTCCCCCAGTGGGGCTTTCTTGAGCCATACGCCATCTCTCTCAGGGTTAAGGGTTGAGATAGTTGAGGAGAGTGATAAAACGTTCAGCAAGAGTGTCAAATTCCCGTCTAACAAGAATGGATACCATGTTGAGTGTCAAAGCAATGACAATAAAGCCTATGCCGATGTTAAGAGCAAAAGAGATCAAGAAGACATTCAGCTGGGGAAAGACTCGAGCAAGAATACCGAGGATAAGACCGGAAAAAAGGAGAACGGCGAGTACCGGGGCGCTAAATTGTACCCCGATAATAAACATGTGTGATGCCAGCTGCATGAGGTAGGGAATTGCTTCCCCGGAAACATCAAACCGGCCGGGAGGCAGGAGATCATATGACAATACCACTGTTCGTAAAAAGATGTGATGGCCGTCAATGGCTAGAAAAATTAAAATGGCAAATACATTCTGAAATTGGGAAATGAGTTCAACCTGCCTTTGACTTTGGGGGTCGTAGACATTTGCCGCGGCAAAACCCATCTGGAAACCGATAACCGTTGCACCGAATTCGACAGCGGTGAATATTAATCTGGCAACGAGCCCAAGGAGAAGGCCGAGGAGAACCTCAGAGAGGATAAGCAAAAAGAAGGGCAGAGGGGAAAAACTCACTTGAGATATTGAACCGGCCATTACTGGGAAGAGCAACAAAGAACTGACAAAAACCAGACTGGTTTTCACTCTTTTAGGGGTTTGGGCGGAGATAATAACAGGAATGCCGGCCATGAATCCGGCTACCCTGGCGGTAACGACAAGAAAAGTTTGGAATTGGTCTATGGGGAGAAGAGGGATTTCCACGGGGTATTATAGGGTGACCATAGTTTCAAAGAGACCTATGGTAAAAGTTGTTATAAGCTTGATGAGCCATGGAGCAAAAAACAAGAGAGTGAGAAAAACGGATACTATTTTAGGGACAAAGGAAAGGGTTTGCTCGTTGATCTGGGTTGCCGCCTGGAAAATGGAAACAAGCACACCGACTATAAGGCCAATTAAAAGCATTGGCGCTGCCCCCAGCAAGACGGTCTGGACAGCCTTGCGGCAGACATCAACAGCAAATTCAGGAGACATGGTATTCCTCCGAGAGTAATACCGGGTTGGACTGAATGATGTATGTCTTGTCAACCAAGTATATTTTGAACGATAGTTTCGTGCCTTACAGATTTTTTTCGTTCATAAAAAGCAAAACAAATCAGCGAAAGGTACTTGTGTCACTTTGTGGGGTGTTAGCTAAAACTTTTGATCAATGATCCAACAACCAGGGTCCAGCCGTCGACAAGGACGAAGAGCAACAGTTTGAATGGCATGGAGATGATGACCGGCGGCAGCATCATCATGCCCATGGACATAAGAACTGATGCAACAATCATGTCAATCACCAGAAAGGGGATATAAATCATAAAGCCCATCTGGAAGGCCCGTTTTAATTCCGACAACATAAAGGCGGGAACGAGGGTCATGGTCGGGATATCTTCCTGGCTATACGGCTCGTTTTTCATGGTGATTTCGGTCAAGAGAGTTAGTTCTTCCTCTCGAACCTGGCTGAGCATGAAATCCCGCAGGGGGGCTAGGCCTTTTTCCAGGGCGTCGGCTTGGCTGATCTGTTCCTCGAGATATGGCTGCAGTGCTTCCTCATTTATCCTAATGAGGGTCGGAGACATGATGAAAAAAGAAAGAAAAAGGGACAAACCGAGAATAATTTGGGTGGGAGGCATATTTTGCGTACCCATAGCCTGTCGGATAAAACCCAAAACGATGACGATCCGGGTAAAACAAGTCGTCATCAGGAGGATTGACGGAGCCATCGAAAGAACAGTCAAGAGCAGCAGCACCTGGAGAGCGGCGGAAATCTGTTTGGGGTTCTGAGCATCTTCAACGCCAAAAGTTACTGTCGGTAGTCCGATAGCCCATGAAGTGTCAGCCAAGAGTGTTAGCCCGAGGGTCGCGGCAAGTATTGTGATGTATGCTGAGATGGGAGAATTTGGCTGTTTCATGTTTGCCGGTCTGCTTCAGAAGATTTGAGAGTTGCTGCGAACGACAGATCAGATTTGTTGGGGAGGGTGGCGAGATGGTTGATTCGGTCTCCGCTTATACCGAGAAGATATTCGTTGCCCTTAACCGTTATGAGACACAGAGCCTTTCTGCCCATGAGCGGTTTGATTTCAAGAATTTTGATATTTTTTTCCGAAGTGTTGGCAAGGAGTGAAAAGCGTTTTCGCAACAGGCTAAACAAGATAAGAATTATCCCGAGAACGAAGAGCAGACCCCAGATAAATTTGAAATAGCTCTGCGTTTCGACGAGTTGAGGCGAGGCGGCCAGGGAAACAACGGGTGCCAGACAAAGACAAAAGAGACATGCCAGAGAAATGAAATATTTGCTGCTTATGACAGGGGTCATTGTTTTCTCGCTTTAGCCGAGGTTCTCTATACGGTCGGAGGTGCTTACCACATCGGTGAGTCGTATGCCGAATTTGTCTCCTACCATGACCGCTTCGCCCCTGGCTATAAGGCGTGAATTGACATAGAGGTCTAAGGGTTCGCCGGCGAGTTTATCGAGTTCGATAACATACCCTTCACTCATTTTCAGAAGATCTCGGAGAAGAATTTTGCTCCTGCCCACCTCAACCGATATCTGCAAGGGGATATCGTAGAGAAAATCAAGCCCACGGCCATCTTTCGGGGTAGAGGATGCGGTTGTTTTCGAACCGCTTGTTGGGTCATTCTGCAAAAGTTCTTTAATTTCTTCCGGGGCTGGACGGGCATTTCCTGGGGTAGCCATATGAATGTTCCTTTTTCATGAATAAACGCCGGTGAGACTGATGGCTTTTTTGCCATTATGCGTTCCGGGAATCGCAAAAAATTTAACCTTGTCTTCGACCAGAACCTTCAGTGGGGTATTGGGGTCGTAGTCAAGGTCAAGGATATCGCCTTTCTGGAGGTTCAGAATCTGGTTGATGGAGAGGGTTATATTGCCGGAAAGGGCAGTGATTGTTGCCGGAACATCCCGGACCTCATCTTCCAGAACACTCTGCCAAGAACTCTTAGCTATTGTAGCAATGCTCAGTAATTCTTTTAGCGAATCTCTGAGTGGTTCCAGGGTGGCAAAGGGGAAAATCAAATGGATTTTCCCAGAGTGATCGCCTATCTTGATCAGAAAAGTGCCGACAATTACTTCGGCTTCCGGCTCGACAATTGATACCAGCCGGGCATTGTTTTCCAGTTTGATAAGAACGGAATGCATCTCTAGTAATTGCGAGAACGCCTTATTGAGATCATTACAGGCATCGGAGATGATGGACTTGAGAATAGTGAGTTCGAGGGCGGTGAGTCTTCGGTCGAGATGAAGTGCTTGCAGTTCACTCGAAGCACCCAGCATGATTTCCAGCACAGAAAATGAAAGAACTGGGTCAAGGATGATCATCGCACCATATTTCAAAGGATTCATGTCGAGGATGCCGATGGCCCCGGGGTTTGTTTTGCCAGCCATGAATTTTTGAAATTCGTAGCTTTCAAGCTCTGTGCGGGTAATCGATAGAGAACGCTGGAGTTGGTTGCTGAGCGAGGATGCGTAGGATCTGCAGAAGGTGTCAAGGATGATGTCAAAATTGGGAATTCTGAATTGTTTGTTGTCCGGGCGAGTCAATTGAAAAAGATTGGCAGGAGTGCATGCAAGGAACTGAGTATGTTTGTTTTCATCAAGATCGAGGGAAACCTTGCCGTCACGAATGGCTTTCAGGAGGTCGGCGATTTCCGGTTTGCTGAGAATCGGTTCCATGCGTTTCCTGTTGTTTTATTGTACTACGAAGTTGGTAAGGTATACTGCTTTCACCTTACCGGTTTTCAGAAAAGAGTTGATCTTACTGGTGAGTTCCGCTTTGAGTTGTTTCTTGCCTTGAAGATCCTGTAATTCCTCGTAGGTTTTGTTGCCTATCAACAGCAAGATAGCATCACGCATTTGCGGCATTCTTTTTTCAACCTCCGCCTTTACCTCTGGATTGGTCAATTCTACTGTTAAGGATGCCTTGACGTAGTGTGGTGTGTCGCCACTGATGATGTTGACAATGAACTCTTCAATGTTCACTTGAGGACCAATGTCAGCCTGTTGATTTAAGTCTGGTACCGGTATATGCTTTGCCGGATCTTGTGTTTCCTTTGATTCTGGAGCCTTTTTCAGCATAAGAAAAGCAGCTGTGCCGCCTCCTGCAAGAAGAACGACGGCAATCAGACCGATAATCAAAAATAGTTTCTTTTTACTGCCGCTTTTGGGCTCTGCAACTTCAGTTTTCTTTTCAGCCATGTATGTCTACCTCAATGAAAGGATATAGCCAGCACTCTATTGTCTGAATTAAAGCTTAGGCCTTGGATGAGTAAAATTCAAGGAAGCAAAAACTATTCCAGATAAAAAAGTAGTATCTCAAATGATGATACAATGAAATTGGTGGGGAAACAGGTGGGATATTGAAAAAAGGAAGAGGGCTGATTGT
>JAHJLI010000213.1 GCA_018821785.1 Pseudomonadota bacterium | reverse complement strand
TCTAGAACTCATAAAGAATTATTCACAATTGCAAAAAGACATCGAGTCTTACGCCAACCGACGTTTTCTCGAGTTGTTTTTTCCTGATCAACCCCCTTTGAAATAACGGCTTAGTCGGCTGGTGTTCATTGTCTCCCACCCCTCTATCGATCAGAGTAATCGTTTAGATTTAAATATGCAAATGTTGCATATTTAAATATTTTTGGTATTCTGCCACTGAACTTTCTGCCAATCGGCTTACCATCAGTGAGCCACCCAACTTTTTTTCGACCTTAGGGGCTATTCATCGGCAAGTTGGGAGGAGGCCTTGGATCTGGTTGCAGGCAAACTTTCTGCAATCCGCGACACATATGGCCCACCCGTTGATTGTGCACAGAATCTTCAAGGCAAAGCAAAACGGTGCCAAGCTGATTGTCGTCGATCCGAGTAAATCCTCTCCGGGGACAAAACAACGTGCAGGGGGCCTGTGATATGGGAGCCCTGCCCAATGTTTACCCCCCGGCTATCAGGTGGTCACTCATCTGGCGACAAGGGCAAAATTCGAGGCAGCCTGGGGGAGAAAATTACCGGCTGAAATCGGCCTGACAATTCCGCAGATGATAGACGGGTTCATCGACGGCTCGATGAAAGGCATGTTCATTGTCGGTGAAGATACAATGGCGGCACTGAGCCCAATTTACGGCGGATTGTCCTATCAGCGCATAGAGCAACAGGACCTCCAGTGGCCATGTCCGACCGCGGATCACCAGGGGACCAGGTTTCTCCATCAGGGGACGTTCGGCCGAGGCCTCGGGTTGTTTCGGGTATTGATTTTAGACCCTCCGAAGAGCTTCCGGATGCTGAGTATCCCCTGTATTTGACAACAGGGAGACGCTACGCCCATTATAATGCCCGGAGCATGACTGGTCGTTGTCCGTCACTGCATAATGAATACCCTCGGGTAATCACACAAATGCACTTTCGCGATGCAGAAAAAATGGGACTGCGAGATGGTGACCAGATCAGGGTCATTTCCCGGCGGGGTGAAGTGCTGACCCATGTGAGACCTGGAGATATAGTTCCCGAGGGGACAATTTTCATGGACTTTCATTTTGCCGAGGCCAATTCGAATGTGCTGTTAGGTACATCCCTTGATCCAATAACCAAAACACCCGACTACAAGGTTTGTGCGGTAAAAGTGGAGGCTGCCTAGCACCTTCGAAATTCGATTTTTATTTTACCAACGAATTTCGAAGGTACCCAAGACATGAATATTTCATTGTAAAATCTTCAGTCAAAATATAGTATACAATAAATGTATACAATAATTCCGATTGGAGGATTCCGCATATCATTGTGCTTTCCGGATCTTTGGTGAGGTCCTCGCAGCAAGAATATCATCCGGAATTTTCAAAGGTACTCAACTAGTTAACATGGAGGAAAAAATGAATCTTCTTAATAACGCTATTATCACAACCCCAAACCCGCTGAATGAACCTATTCAGACGTATGCTCCCGGCAGTCCGGAGAGGGTGAAATTGAAAAGGGCGCTGGCCGAGGCAGCCGCAGTACAGCTTGATATTCCCCTGATAATCGGCGGTAGGGAGATCAGGACCGGGTGCCTGGGGGAGGTGGTCATGCCTCACGATCATCAGCACATCCTGGCCACGTACCACAAGGCAGGGGCAAACGAAGTAAGGCTGGCGATCGATACGGCGGTGGCAGTTCAACCTCTGTGGCAATCTTTCAGGTGGGAGGAGCGATGCGCCATTTTTTTAAAGGCAGCCGAGCTTCTAGCTGGAAAATACCGGGTGTGGCTCAATGCCGGGGCAATGCTTGCCGGTGGGAAAAATGCATTTCAGGCAGAGATCGACGCGGCCTGTGAACTCATAGATTTTCTCCGTTTCAATGTTCGTTACGCCCAGGAAATCTATGAAAAACAGCCGGAATCCTCGGCCGGGGTGTGGAATTACCTGCAACACCGGCCTCTCGAAGGCTTTGTCTTTGCGGTGACACCCTTCAACTTCACAGCGATTGCCGGCAATTTGCCCACTGCCCCGGCGATCATGGGTAACACGGTGGTGTGGAAACCCGCCTCTTCCCTGGTGTACACTCCATATCAATTTATGCAGATTCTCCAAGAGGCGGGGTTGCCGCCGGGGGTTATCAATTTTGTCCCAGGCTCCGGTGCAGTCGTCGGCGATATCTGTTTGACCGACACTAATCTGGCCGGTGTCCATTTTACCGGTTCAACTCGTGTCTTTCACCAGATGTGGCGGACTATCGGCGAAAACATCGGCAAATATCGCTCCTATCCTCGGCTTGTCGGGGAAACCGGGGGCAAGGATTTCGTTTTTGCCCACGTCAGTGCCGATGTTCAAGCCCTGGTTACCGCCCTGGTGCGGGGGGCTTTCGAATATCAGGGCCAAAAATGCTCTGCTGCTAGCCGGGCCTATATTCCCCGTTCCATATGGCCGGCGGTTGAGACCGGACTGCGGGAGCAATTGACACGCCTTAAAATGGGACCCCCCACCGATTTCCGCAACTTTGTCGGGGCAGTCATTGATGAGGCGGCGTTCGATACCATTGCTGAATTTATAGATTACGCTAAGAACAACGGGGGCGGCGAGATTCTTATTGGTGGCTCCTATGATAAAACCGTCGGCTACTTTGTCGAACCGACAGTTATTTTAGCAAGTGATCCCCATTTCAAGACCATGGTGGAAGAGATCTTCGGGCCGGTCTTGACCGTGTATGTGTATGACGACGATGAGTATGCCGCAACCTTGGATCTTTGTGACACATCTTCTGCTTATGCCCTCACCGGCGCCATCTTTGCCCGGGAGCGCAGTGCGGTCAGTTTGGCACAGGGGCGTTTAGAGCATGCCGCCGGTAATTTTTACATCAATGATAAACCGACCGGGGCCGTGGTCGGGCAGCAGCCGTTCGGTGGCGGTAGAGCCTCAGGGACCAACGACAAGGCTGGCTCCATGGCCAATCTTATGCGCTGGGTTTCAGCCAGGACTATCAAAGAAACCTTTGACCCACCCGTCGACTTTTCCTATCCGTTCATGGACGAGGAGTAAGGGCGTGACGGTTGCTCTTTTCTGAGGATGTTAGGGGAGCGGGGCATAGCCCGATGACCCAGTGTGAGGTGAATGGATTCGGTCTTTCTTTATGAAGAAAAGGTCTCCGGCAAGAGGCAATCTCCGGGACATCCCAGGCACTAAGGCCTTCTTCATATTGGTGTTTTTTCCTTGGTGTTGAATATTCCTGCAAGAAATCGATTGAACACGAGGAGTTTCGTTGATAACGCATATAAATTTGAGTAGATATGAGAAAGATGGTATGATTGTTGGGAAGTAATGGGCAAGGTGTTAATTCATGATGAAAGGAGAAGAGAATGAAGATATACGTGGGGAATTTGTCGTATAACGTCACTGAAGAAGAGTTGCGGCAGTCTCTCGAGGCATTCGGACCGGTTAACTCCGCCTCCATTATTAAAGATAAAACTACCGGACAATCGAAAGGCTTTGGCTTTGTGGAAATGGCCGCTGAGGCTGATGGCAAGGCAGCAATAGAAGAGCTTAATGGTAAGGAATTAAAAGGTAGAGCGATTGTAGTCAATGAAGCGCGTCCGCGACCTGAAGGGAGCGGCGGCAGCAGGGGAGGCAGAGGCGGTGGCAGAGGCGGCCAAGGCGGTGGCCGTGGTGGCCAGGGAGGTTCTGGCGGTTACCGGGGTGGTGGTCAAGGAGAAGGCGGACGATCTTAAGCGTTCGGTTTGCCGGGCAAACCACTTGCCAGCCAAGAGACGGTTTTCGAATAAAAGCATTTTTTGAATAGAGTCTACGGCTACAAGCCAGAAAGCGACTTGTAGCCGTAGACTATTTTTTCATATCGACGGCGAACTTATCGAAGACTTTGCTGCAGAGTAGTTCAATATAATCTCGAGCACCCATGTCCCAGTTTGTGCCGGCTTCGGTGTAGATTTTGCCGGTTGCCAAGTTTACCACAACATAATCCATGTTTCGAACCTGGCAGTTATCTGACCATCGGCAATAAATATTCATTCTTCCCAGAATTGCAACATTGATACCGATCTCCTTGCCAACCTGGCGGAGCGTGGCAAGATTTGGGGTGTTTCCGTTGAACAGAGATCCTTTAGCAACATTGGTTAAGGGGGCAACTCCTTTTGTCTTGTAATAGGAGTGTGTCAGGGTGAGTCCCGGAATATCGGCAATCTGGTAAAGGGTCCTGTCTAGCAAAATACCTGCAAAGCCGTTTGCATCACCAAATAGCTCCCAATGAAAGATCGCAGCCTTGTATTCCCCCGCCTTTTCGGGAATGGCTGACTGCTCTTTTGGTGCTGGCGGTGGGATAGTGCTAGGCGCAGGGGTGTCGTTGGTTCGAGAGGGTTCGGGAACGGCCACAGCTATCTTTTTTTTGTTCTGCTTGATCTCTTGTACCGGTTTGGGGGGTGGTGCAGGCGCTGAGACTGGTGTCGGGGTTGGCGACTGAGCCACCTCTTTAATAACTGGTGTCGCCGCTGCTTTTTTGCGCTCTTGTGGGGGGGTGGGGGTTGCAGATTCTTTCTGCACACTTTTCACCAATTGACCGTAAGCGATGCCGCTAGGATCCTGGCTAATAATATCACCTTCAGCGACATTTTTGCTGACCCTGGTGATGCGCAGTTTGCCGGTAACAATCTGCTCGACATCAAGGACTTCACCGGTTTTTGGGTGCTTAATGACTTCCCCCTCCTTGTAGATAACAAATTCTGTGCCTGAGGAAAGTCCGGCATCAAGGCCGAGGTCGATAATCACCGAGGTCGGATTTTTCTTTACGACATAGCCGGTGAGGGGAAAATTTCGCATGATCTTGGTCGTCAACTGATCAACGAGATTGTGTAAATCACTTTCGGGGCCGCCGCGGATGTTCTCCGCCGCGATAATCGAACCGCTTTCAACACTGATGACTCGGGAATTGATTTCGATGGTGTCGCGGAGATTTAGAACTGAACCGGTGATTACAACCTTGACTCCGAGAATTTTGCCAAGAGCAGTAGCGCTGTTTTCATCGATAATGCCGGTGGAGGAGAGCTTTTGTTCGGAGATGATTTTTTGCAGCATAGCCCGTTCGACGACATCGAATCGGCCACTCTTGACTATACTGGTGATAAACCATTCCGACAGAATGGCTCCCATCCCAGTCGTTTCAAGTTTGCCGCCGATCAACTCAAAGTCGAGGACAGCAATCTTGGTTCTTTGGAAATCTGCTTGCGCCGAGGTTAAAAATGAGCTGGATAAGACGGTGAAAAAAAATACCGCCATAACAATCAATTGTACAGTTTTGAAGGCATGTGCTTTCATTTTTTTGATTCTCACAACATTGATTTTAGCAAATAAACGGGGTTTTCTCTATGATTCCCCCTGCGGGGCACTCAACCAAAGGTTGCTATATTCTTTTAATGGTGAATTTCTAATCGGTTCAGTTGACATTCAACACCGTGAACTCATTCTTTATAGGAGAATAGCACAGGATTACAATAATGATAACAGAGAATTTGTAAAAATCAGAGATCCGGTACTGGATATTCCTCAATTGAGCACTGAAAAGAGCCCCTTCAATGAGGCAAGGAACCCTTTTGTGGGAGTTTGGAGAAAAGGATTATGAGTATTACTGTTGTCGCTTTATTGTGGATTGGTTGGTGTGCCATACACAGTCTCCTCATTGATACCTCTGTGACCAGTTTCGTAAAGGTCTATTTCCCAGGATTGGTTCGCTTTTATCGTCTGTTCTACAACTGTCTGTCATTGCTGACCTTCCTGGCCTTGGCGCATTATACCCATAGGGCAGGCGGGGAAGTGATCTTTAGCTGGCAGGGGTGGGGCCTGTTTGTGAGAATTTTGTTCCTGGCAAGCGCGATACTGTTGTTTTGGGCTGGGGCGAAGCGATATGACATTAAATCTTTCCTGGGGATACAACAATTTCAGGTCGGAGAAACACATGTCCTGTTGAGTGCCGACCAGGACTTCTCGCCAAACGGAGTTTTCAACATGACCCGCCATCCCTGGTATCTTGGTTCGCTGCTGACCCTCTGGACAATGTTTTCTAAATATCCACTCCCGGTTTTTGTTGCTGTTGTCATCCTGAGTCTCTATCTGGTAGTTGGAACGCTGTTGGAAGAGAGAAAAATTGTCCGGGAATATGGCGACAGTTATCGTCGTTACCAGCAGCAGGTTTCCATGCTCTTTCCATGGAAATGGATGAAGGACAGGTTTTTTAGTTGCAGATGAGTGGAGGAATTCATGGGCTTGGAATACGCTGGATAAGCTGTCAGGTTTCTGGGCAGCAGCGGCCAGTGTGTCAGCCTTGCAGTTGTCGGAGGATGAGCTGCAGATCTTCAGGGCGATCGACGCCGAATCCCAGGTAATCAGTGAGTACGACGTACATGGCGAAACCTGCCTCAAGGAACCGCAATTGCTCAAGTTTCTCAATTTTTTCGAGGGGGCTGGGGGGAAGGCTGGTAAAGGTTCGGAGGGCGGAGAGCCGATAGGCGTAGATGCCGATATGCAGGAGATAGTCAGTGTCGCTCTGGTCGTCATCGCGGATAAAGGGAATCTTCGACCGGGAAAAATAGAGGGCATAGCCTTTTTCCGAGCGTACAACTTTCACTCGGTCCGGATTCTCGGCCTGCTTGGCATCGATGATCCGTGCCAACGTTGTCACCTGGATCTGTGGATCGGAAAAAGGTTCAACGAGTTGGCGCAGCATTTCCGGATCAAGGGCCGGTTCATCGCCCTGAATATTGACGATTACCGCATTGTCTTCGAGACCAAGAACGTGCGCCGCTTCCATGATCCGGTCGGAGCCGCTGGGGTGGTTGGGGTCGGTCATCACCACCGGCACGGCGAGGCTTTTTGCCGCATCGTAAATCCGCTGATCATCGGTTGCCAGCCAGACCTTCTGCAGCAGGCGGCAGCTCGCAGCCCTTTCGTACACATGGTAGAACATCGGCTTGCCAAGGATATCGGCCAGGGGTTTGCCGGGGAAGCGATGGGATTTGTATCTGGCCGGAATAATACCATAACAGGGTGGTAATGTGGTCATCTCAATTGTTCTCAAGAAAATGAAATTTGTCGATAATCTGTTGGCATATCTGCTCGGTTCCTCCCTTGCGCGGTTGAAAGAATCGGCGGACTTGTTCCATGATTTCTGTTTTTTCGCTCTTACTATCTACTGCTGCAAGCAGGGCTACCGTCAGTTCAGAATCATCGGCAACCTCTCGGACCAGGCCAGAGGTGACAATGTCTCGTCCCACCCAGGCAAAGTTTTTCCAATAGGGGCCGATGATCGGTTGCAGTCCGAATACTAACGGTTCGAGAAAATTCTGGCCACCCAAATTTACCAGACTGCCGCCGACAAAGGTTGCTGACGCCAGGGCGTAGGCCCCGGCCAGTTCGCCAAAGACATCCCAGACAATCACCGTCGCCGGGGGGATTTTATCGACAATTTCGGAACGTTTGACGGCAGTTATGCCTGCAGCGTGCAACAGGGAGAGCCAAGGCGCCGCTCGCTCGATATGTTTGGGGAAGAGGCCGATAACGATATCGCTGCGACCGGCCAGGGTTGCTGTTATGGTCTTTAAGACAACCTCCTCTTCCTCCCGTCGCACCGACCCGAGAAGAACAAAAGGGGCGGTTTCCGGGAAAAGGGCAGCGATGGGATTTTGAGCTGCAATTTCATTTTTTGGTTCAATACGGTCGAACTTGATATTATTCATAAGCTCGACTTGCTCCGGACCGAAGATCACGGCAAAACGTTCGCCGTCCTGTGGTGAAATCGCCCAGATTCTTTCGGGGCCGAACTTTTTGAAAAAGCCGCAGAAATGGCGGTAGGAGCCGTAACTCTTCTCGGACATTCGGCCGTTGATAAGAAAAACCGGCACGTTGTTTCGTTTGGCAGTGATCAGGAACCCAGGCCACAGTTCTGTTTCGACGATGATGGCAAGTTTCGGGGCAAAGCGGGCAAAGGCCTTTTTCATCAGGCATGGTGCATCGAAGGGGAAATAGGCAATATGGATATCGAGGTTGCCTTCCCGCGGTAAATGGTCGCGGCCTTTTAGCAGGCTGTCTATACCCTGTTTTGTTCCGGAGGTTGCGAGCACCCGCATCTTTTTACCCTGCGGCAACTTGGTGGCAAGGTTTTGCAAAACCATGTTGGTTAAAAGTGACTCACCGCCCGATGCCGCCTGGATCCAGATGTCGAACGGTCCTTCCGGGAATTCCCGGAGGGTCCGTTGCGCCCAGCCGAGGGAAACCCTTGGGGAGCGGCGCAAAAATGGCATGGCCACCGACCAGGCAAGATTGTAGAGGGGAATAATCAGGTTAATCAACGATATGATCCAGGAAAAAGCGAAAGGATGAAGGAGAATCAAACCATGCAACAATTGCGGCGATCTTAGTGTGTTTGGTCGATCTTTTCAATTATATTCTCTTTTGCTGCTGGTGGTCCGGTTAACAATCGCGTCAGTCCCGAAAATCAGGCTCGAAAAAACACCAGGCGATCTGGGGAAACGCTTCTTTTAACTTCTTTTCACAGCTGTTAATGGCCTGAATCATCTCCATTTGATTTTGGTATTGCTGCATCTCAGCCTTCACCGCCAGCATTACATCATGGCCAAGTTGGAGGGTTATGAGATTGAAAACCTGGTTGATTTCTTTTTGCGCGACAAGAAAACTCATTATAGCTGTGTGGGTTTGTGGGTCGACACCCTGGCCGATCAGCAGTTGTTTGACCTCGACGCCGATCATTACGGCAACGAGGATGAGCAGTATTCCTATGGCTATACTACCGAGGGCGTCAAAGAGCGGATTGCCGGTCAACATAGCCGTGCTCACACCTATAAGCGCCAGGGCAAGACCCAGAAGGGCTGCGACATCTTCTCCAAAAACAACAAGCAGTTCGCTCTCTCGACTCTCTTTGAACCAGGTGACCAGGCTGCGATCACCTCGGGTTTTATTGACCTCTCGCAGACAGCCCCAAAG
Organism: Pseudomonadota bacterium; assembly: GCA_018821785.1. Lineage (GTDB taxonomy): Bacteria > Desulfobacterota > Desulfobulbia > Desulfobulbales > Desulfocapsaceae > Desulforhopalus_A. The sequence continues at coordinate 13,951 of JAHJLI010000213.1, read as the reverse complement.
CGAAACCGACTCGGCCAGGATGGAGAAGACCAGTACCGCAATGGCCAACCAGGGAGCGGTCAATGCTTCCGGTTGTTGGATTTTATGTATACCTTCATACACAGAAAACATGCCACCCATGCTGAACAGGATCACTGCGACGATAAATGACCAAAAATAGATGTCCTTGCCGTAGCCAAGGGGATGCTCGTCATTCGGTGGACGTTTGGCGCCACGCAACCCGACAATGAGTAGCAGTTGGTTGCCGCTGTCGGCCAGGGAATGTATGGCTTCGGCCAACATGGCACCTGAGCCGGTGTAGAGGGCGGCGACCAGTTTGGCAGAAAAAATTGCCAGATTGGCACCAAGTGCAAAGAGTATGGAGGTGAGTGAGTTGGCTGGTCCGGCCATTCGAGTGATTCTCCCTTTAGACACTGAGAAACATATCTGCACATTTTATGTGAAGATATGTTTGTTAAATGACTGATACCCCCAGGGTATCATAGAAAAGCCTTTTGTCGGACGCAGGGTATTGCCGATGAAAATCAGCTTGCTGTCTGCTCTTTTTACGGGTTCTATAAGTGTTTCGCAACTCCCGATTGGCGTAATTTCAAGAAAAGGCGGCAATCCGGACACCAACCACCCAGACAATGCCGGAGGAGCCTTGCCGCTGCCGCAATTACCCATTCACCACATTATTGGTGACTTAAAAAGTGCTCTTGACAAAGGCTCAGCAGTCCTCTCGGCCCCGCCCGGTTCCGGCAAGACCACCATTGTTCCTCTTGCGCTCCTTGATGAACCATGGCTTCTCGGCAAGAAGGTCCTCGTTCTTGAGCCCCGGCGCCTCGCGGCAAGGGCGGCGGCAACGCGGATGGCCAGCCTGCTCGGCGAAAGAATCGGGCAGACTGTTGGCTACCAGATTCGCTTTGATCGGCAGATCTCTGAGATAACTCGCATTGAAGTGCTCACCGAAGGGATTCTCACCAGGCGGCTGCAGAATGATCCTGGCTTAAGCGGCGTGGGTATTATCATTTTTGACGAGTTTCACGAGCGATCCATCCACGCCGACCTGGCTCTTGCCCTTTGTATTGACCTGTGCCAGATCAGGGAAGATCTCCGTATTCTGGTCATGTCGGCGACGCTTGCTGCTTCGGAGCTAGCGACAATCCTCGGCAATGTGCCGGTTATTACCGGGGAGGGCCAGAGTTATGAGGTGCAAATAGAGTATCTTGCCAGACCGACCCAGGCAAGAATGAGTGCAACAACCGCCTCCGGGGTACGCCGGGTGGTGGCTGAGATGCGGGGAGATATTCTTGTTTTTTTGCCCGGCACCGGTGAAATCAAAGAGGTGCATCGCCAGTTGATGAACGATCCGGCTTGCAGGGGAATGCTCATCTCGCCCCTTTTTGGCGATCTGTCGCAGAAGGAGCAGGACCAGGCAATTCTGCCCGATCCTGGCGGGCGACGGCGGGTGATTCTTGCCACCTCCATTGCCGAGACCAGTCTGACCATTGAAGGAATAACCTGCGTCGTTGACAGCGGCTGGTCGCGGCGACTGCAATTTGTCGCGAGCAACGGCCTCAGCAGGTTGACAACCGTCCGGGTTTCGAGGGCCGCCGCTGCACAGCGCGCCGGTCGTGCCGGACGCCTTGGGCCGGGATACTGTCTCAGGCTGTGGACCAAGGATGAGGATTATGGACTGGTAGCCTTTCATCCCCCGGAGATTGTTGCCGTTGATTTGGCTGGTCTCGCCCTGGAACTGGCCCTGTGGGGAGTCGCCGACCCGCAGGAATTACGTTGGCTCGACCCGCCTCGCTTTGGCCCCTATCAGCAGGCTCTCGAATTGTTAAGCTCTCTTGGAGCTATAAATGCAACAGGGCGGATCACTGAGATCGGTCGGGAACTCGCAGCCCTACCAATCCATCCCCGTCTTGGTCATATGCTGCTTATGGCCAAAAGACAGGGAAACGGCCAGCTGGCCTGCGATCTCGCAGCAATTTTATCGGAGCGGGACCTTGTCGGACGAGATGCCATGTTTCCGTCGGCAGACTTGCGGATACGCCTGCACTTGCTTGAAATATGGCGAAAAAATGGAAGCGATGCTGTTCGCAGTGAGGGTGGGGATCCGGATATATGCAGTCGCATTGACCGGGACAGTCGGCGGTGGCAAAAACAGATCGGCTGCTCGAATGGGTCGCAACATTGCGAGGCTGGCGGCAATCTTCTTGTTTTTGCTTACCCCGACCGGCTTGCTCGCCGTCGACCGGGTCAGCGCGAACGCTATCTGCTCGCCGGTGGTCGCGGAGCCTTTCTGCCTCCTGCCGATCCCCTTACCGCCAGTGAATATCTGGTGGTGCCGAAAATGGACGCGGGACGGACAGAGGGGAGGATTTTTTTGGCCGAGCCGGTAGAACTTTCCGATCTGCAGCACCATCACCCCCATTTGTTTTCGGTGACCAAAGAGGTGTATTGGGATGATTCCACCGCAAGAGTCGTAGCGATGCGCCAGCTCAGTGTGGGGAAAATTGTTGTAGAAGAACAACCACTAACTGACATCGAGTCTGAGGAAATCACCGTCGCCATGCTCGCCGGCATCCGCCGCATGGGCCTTGTGTGTTTGCCCTGGGACGGGGAGTCCCGGCAGCTGCAGGCGCGGATACAATGCCTGCGCACCTGGCAACCGGAAATGGATTGGCCGGATCTCGGTAATGACCGGTTGCTGGACGACCTGCAATGGCTCGTTCCGTATCTTTCTGGAATTTCCAGGGCCGAGCAGCTCAAGCAGCTTAATATTCAGGAAATATTTACAACCATGCTGGGCTGGGAGAAAAGGCAGAAACTGGAGCGGGATGCACCGGCCAACCTGATCGTCGCCAGCGGCTCAAAGATCCGCATCGAATACCGCATTGATGAACCGCCACTCCTTGCGGTGCGGATACAGGAGATGTTTGGCTCGTCGGCAACGCCCACCATCTGCGGCGGCAGGATAGGCTTGCTTCTCCACCTGCTGTCTCCGGCCCGTCGCCCCATTCAGGTTACCTCCGATTTGGCCGGGTTTTGGCAACGTGGCTATGGTGAGGTGAAAAAAGAGCTCAAGGGCCGCTATCCGAAACACTTTTGGCCGGACGATCCATTGACCGCCGAGGCGGTTCGCGGAGTGAAAAGAAAGGCAGGCAGGTAACCAGTCGGCCTTCTTAGCAGTTATCCCCGATATCACAGCTTTCGCCACACCTCTGGTTGACAAATTCCCTCTTCTCTTTTATAAACGTACATATCGCTAGGGGTGCTCTTTGCTGAGAGGAATCTTTCCAACCCTATGAACCTGATCCGGGTAATACCGGCGAAGGGAAGCGGCCAACATGACGCCCCGGATTTTCTTCGGTTTTCCGAGCATCGAGCCGCTTGCCCTTTTATCAGGGGTAAGCGGTTTTTTTTTGCCGTAAGGCGAGGAGAATGCCATGGAAATTTTTATCAACGGACAAAGGCAGAGCTGCCGGTCGTGTACCCTCTTAGAATTACTGGCGGAGAGAGCATTGTCCACTGAGGCCCTGGTGGTGGAATTGAACGGCGACATTATCCAGCAGGAGCAGTGGCCGATAGTGCAGCTAAAGGACAATGATACCTTGGAACTGCTCAGTTTTGTGGGAGGAGGCTGAATCATGACCAACGATTTTTTGCACTTGGGAAACAGGGCTTTTGGCAACCGCTTGTTCACCGGCACCGGCAAGTTTGCCGCAAATGGGCTAATCCCGAAAATGCTCAAGGCCAGCGGTTCACAGATGATTACCGTAGCCCTGCGCCGGGTTGACACCACGGCCCACTCTGAAAACATTCTGAGTTATATTCCTCCTGAGGTGACACTTCTGCCGAACACCTCGGGTGCCAGAAATGCTGACGAGGCGGTGCGGATTGCCAGGATTGCCCGTGCGGCGGGTTGCGGCGATTTCATCAAGATTGAGGTGATCACCGACATGAAGTATCTCATGCCCGATAACCTCGAAACCCTCAAAGCCACAGAGATCCTTGCAGGGGAGGGTTTTATCGTTCTGCCCTATATCCTCCCCGATCTGCCGCTTGCCAAACGACTGGAATCCGCAGGTGCTGCGGCGGTCATGCCGCTCGGCGCCCCGATCGGTTCAAATCGCGGCCTGGAGACCCAGTCGCTGATCGCCCTGTTAATCGAAAACTGTCGGGTCCCGGTGATTGTCGATGCCGGGATTGGCCGTCCCTCCCAGGCGGCAGCGGCTATGGAAATGGGTGCTGCGGCGGTGCTCGTCAATACCGCCATTGCCACAGCCAGTGACCCGGAGGCTATGGGTCGGGCCTTTGATCTTGCAGTTCGGGCCGGCAGAACTGCATATCTTGCCGAACTTGCCGAGCCGTCGCAAGTGGCCAGGGCTTCGTCGCCCCTGACCGGTTTTCTCTCTGAGAATGCTTCCGAGTTCTAGGTTACCATTATAGGGGCTACCAGCCATGTCCTTTTATTCGATTGTTGAGCACTACCAGGAATTTGATTTTTCGCAGTTTTTTGCAGGAGTAAGCGACAATGCGGTTCTCCGGAGTCTTGCCAAAGATACCCTCAGCGCCACCGATTTCCTTACCCTGCTCAGTCCAAAGGCGGGGGCTCATCTTGAGGCGATGGCGCAAAAGGCCCATCGGCTGACGGTGCAGTATTTCGGCAGGACCATTCAGCTCTTCATTCCCCTTTACATCTCCAATTATTGTGCCAACCACTGTGCCTATTGCGGGTTCAACCGGCAGAACAGTATCGTCCGCCGGACCCTGAGCATAGCCGAGATCGAGGAAGAAGCCAGGGCCATTGCCGCAACCGGCATGCGCCATGTGCTGTTTCTCACCGGCGAATCGCCGCAGCACACCCCGATTGAGTATCTGGTTGCCGCCTCCGAATGTCTTAAAAGGTATTTTGCCTCGGTTTCCATGGAAATTTTCCCGCTTGATGCAGTCGACTATCGCCGCCTGCAACGGGCCGGGGTCGATGGCATGACCCTGTTTCAGGAAACTTATGACCAGGAAGTCTATCCCCGGGTCCATCTTGCCGGCCGGAAAACCGATTATCGCTGCCGGCTCGACGCCCCTGCGCGGGGCGCTGCGGCGGGGTTTCGCCAGATAAACATCGGCGCGCTGCTCGGTCTCGGTGAACCGAGCCGCGACATATTCTTTACCGGACTGCACGGGCGTTACCTGGAAGACAACTATCTGGATACGGAAATCTCGATCTCCCTGCCGCGTTTCAACGATGCGGAAGGCAACTTTCAACCAAATTACCTCGTTAATGACCGGTCCTTCGTCCAGTTCATGACGGCCCTGCGCCTCTTTTTACCACGAGCCGGCATGACCATTTCCACCCGGGAGAGCGCCGGCTTCAGAGATCGGCTCATGTATTTGGGGGCTACCCGCTACTCTGCCGGCTCCTGCACTGGAGTCGGTGGCTACGTGGAGGGCAAGGTCGCAGGCAGCCGCCAGTTCGAGATTACTGATAACCGCAGTGTGGCAGAGGTCACCTCGGCAATCGTTGCCGGCGGCTACCAGCCGGTTTTTAAAGACTGGGACGCGATAGCATGAAGATAGGCATCGCCGGAGTGGGCGGGATCGGCTCAAATGTTGCTCTCAACCTGGTCCGCAGTGGCATCTCATCCCTGAAGATCATCGATTTTGACCAGGTTGCACCCGGCAATCTCAATCGTCAGTTCTATTTTCGCGACCAGGTCGGGCATTTGAAAGTTCGGATGCTGGCGAAAAACCTTCAACGTATCAGGCCAGATGTAGAAATCGAAATAGTAGCCATTCGCCTTGATGCGGTGAATTGCAGCAGCCTGTTCGCGGATTGTCCTGTGGTTGTTGAAGGTCTCGATCGCCAAACCGACAAGAAAATGTTGCTGGAGAGCCTGGCCGGGGGAAAACAGCTGATCGTCTCAGCCTGTGGAATCGCCGGTCACGATCTGGATACCATCCAGGTGCGGCAAATGGGCAACTGTTTCATCATCGGCGACTTTGTCAGCGACTGTGCCGATGTTCCGCTCTTTGCGCACAAGGTGCTGGCGGTAGCCGCCCGCATGACCGATATCATCCTCAGACATGGAGGTTATTATGATTGAACCACATTCGGCAAAACCGCCACTGCCGCCCGGTATCTACGGAATCACCGCCGAGAAATATTCCCGTGGTCGCAGCACGGACCAGGTGGTGCGGGCTATGATCGACGGGGGCATTCTCATAATACAGTACCGTGAGAAACGGCCTGTCAAGAGCTTTGCCGTGATGCTTGAGGAATGTCGCGAGATTCGCCGCCTGACCCGAGAGGCCGGTGTCCTTTTTATCGTCAACGACTATGCCGATATCGCTCGTCTGGTTGATGCCGACGGTGTTCATGTCGGCCAGGACGATCTGCCGGTGCCGGCAGTCCGCGAGCTCATCGGTCCCGACAAACTGATTGGTCTTTCGACCCATAACCCTGAGCAGGCTGCAGCCGCAGTTCTTGCCGGGGCCGACTATATCGGTGTCGGCCCGATCTTTGCCACTACGACCAAGGAAGATGTCTGTTTGCCGGTGGGCCTGGAATATCTCGAACATGTCGTGCGCTGCTGCCCTCTGCCTTTTGTGGCCATCGGCGGTATCAAGGAACATAACCTCGGGCAGATCCTTCAGCGTGGGGCAAAAACAGTTTGTCTGGTCACCGAGATCGTCGGGGCCGAGGACATCGCCGCCACGGTGGGCCGGTTGCAGGCCGCCATCAAGGGCTCTGGTTGAATTTTTCTTACATCACAAAACAAGTATCTCTCAATCCGAACCAATCAATAACTTGCGACATTAACTTTCCCAGGAGGGCTTTCCCATGACCTTTACCACCCAGATGGCGGCTGCCAGAGAGGGCCGTGTCACCAAACAGATGCAAGAGGTGCTGGCCGCCGAAGCGATCCATCAGGACGATCTGCTCAGCCGGGTTGCAGCAGGCAGGATAGCCATCCCAGCGAACCGGAACCATACTAGCCTCATTGCCAAAGGTGTAGGTGCTGGTCTCAGTACCAAGATCAACGTCAATCTCGGTGTTTCGGAGGACTGCTGCAATGTTGAAGCGGAACTCGACAAGGTCCGCCGATCCATCGAACTGAAGGCGGATGCGATCATGGATCTCAGCACCTTCGGTGATACACGAAAATTTCGGCAGCGGACCGTGGCAATCAGTCCGGTGATGATCGGTACGGTGCCGATCTATGATGCGGTGGCCCGCTGCGGCAAGGACGTGGCGAAGATCTCGGTGGATGATTTTTTTGATGTGGTGAAAATCCATGCCGAAGACGGCGTCGATTTCATGACCATCCACGCCGGTTTGACCCGAATGGCGGTGGACCGGTTGCGTCACAATCCCCGGTTGACCCATGTGGTCAGTCGCGGTGGTTCCCTGCTGCTGCACTGGATGGAGGCTAATGGCCGGGAAAACCCCTTCTTCAGCCATTTCGATCGCCTGCTTGAACTCTGCCGGGAATACGACATCACTTTAAGTCTTGGCGACGCGCTTCGGCCGGGTTGTCTCCGCGACGCCACCGATGCGGCCCAGATCCAGGAGTTGATCACCCTTGGGGAACTGACCAAGCGGGCCTGGCAGGCCGATGTCCAGGTGATTATCGAGGGACCGGGGCATGTGCCGCTGAATGAGATAGTTGCCAACATGCAGTTGCAAAAGAAGCTTTGTCACGGTGCGCCGTTCTACGTGCTCGGGCCGCTCGTTACCGATGTGGCGCCGGGATACGACCATATCACCTCGGCCATCGGCGGCGCCCTGGCCGCCACCTACGGCGCCGATTTTCTCTGTTATGTCACTCCCGCCGAACATTTGCGTCTGCCGGATCAGGACGACATGAAGGAGGGTATCATTGCCGCCCGCATCGCCGCCCATGCCGCCGACGTCGCAAAGGGCATACCCGGAGCCATCGATTGGGACAATGCAATGAGTTTTGCCCGCAAGGAGCTGGATTGGCCGAAGATGATCGAACTGGCCATCGATCCGGAAAAGGCCCGGACCTACAGGGCTTCATCCAAACCGATCGATCAGGAGGTCTGTACCATGTGCGGCGATCTCTGTGCGGTCAAGCGGAGCAGGAGGATATTTGAGGGACGATAAGGAGGGTTTTTCACGATCGCCCGTTTGCGGCGGGATTGAACGATCGTGAAGAACGGAAGGTCGATAATCAACAAATTCCAGCGATTTTTCTATGGTTTCGGGCAGTTGTCCCGGTGCCAGGTAACCCCCGCTTCTATCGCCTGCATATTTAAATCCACCAGATTTTTCCGTTTGATCGACAAGGGGATAACTTTTTTCAGGGTTTCAATGGTTATGGCCCCGGAGACCAGGGCGTAAACAGTGAGCAGGATGACGCTTGCGCTCTGGATGGTGCCAAGATCGTTGGCCATATCACTCGCCGGAATATGGTAGGCGGTAACATCCGCACGTCGGACCTTGCGGGTGGCAAGAGAAGAGTTGACGTAAATGGCACCTCCGGGCCTGACCTTGTCCTCAAAGGCGTCGAGGGACGGCAAGTTCATAACCATCAGGACATTAGGGTAGGAGACGATGGGCGATCCGATGGTCTCGTGGGAGATATTGATGCTGGCATTGGCGGTGCCGCCGCGCATTTCTGCGCCGTAGGATGGCAGCCATGTGGTTTTCAGGCCTTCGGCGATGGCACAGTTGGCAAGGAGTATACCGGTGGACAAGACACCCTGGCCGCCGAAACCGGCGATCTTGACGTTTTGTTCTTCCTGCAGCTGGACGGTCCCGGCGTGCACCTCTTCTTCATTGACGCCAAGAATCTCGAGGATCTTCCGGTCGCTCATCCGGCTGTCTTTCTTTTTGTCAACCTTGTCGAACGGACCTTTCGGCAGATCGCGGAGATTGCCGACCGGAAAGACCGGTTCGAGATTATTTTCAAGCCAGCGCCGCGCCTCCACCGCGGTCATCTTCCAGTTCACCGGACAGGGTGAGAGGATCTCAACAAAGGAAAAGCCCTTTTTCTCCACCTGGTTGCGAAGAGCCTTGCGAATGGCCATTCGGGCCTTCATCACCTTCTTGGCGCCGGCGAGAGAGACGCGTTCGATAAACACTGGAGCCTGCAGGCTGTTGATGATCTCGACCATACCGATGGGAAAACCTTCGTTTTCGGCATGACGGCCATCGGGAGTTGTGACGGTCTTCTGGCCCAGGATGGTGGTAGGGGCCATCTGACCGCCGGTCATGCCATAAATGGCGTTATTGATAAAAAAGACGGTGATATTCTCACCGCGATTGGCGGCATGGACGATCTGGCTCATGCCGATACCGGCCAGATCGCCGTCACCCTGATAGGAGATGACTATCGCCTCTTCGTGTGTGCGGCGAATGGCCGAGGCAACGGCCGGAGCCCTGCCGTGGGCGCACTGGATATTGCCGGTATCGAAATAGTAATAGCCGAAAACGCTGCAACCCACCGGCGAGCAGAAGATGGTTCGATCCTGAATGCCAAGATCATCAATGGCTTCGGCGATCAGGTTATGGACGGTGCCGTGGCCGCAGCCGGGACAGTAATGGCTGACATCGGCCCCTGGTGCCTTGCGCTCAAAGGTCGGATAGAGTGAACGGGCCTTTTGGTGTTTTATCGTGTGCATTGCTTCTTTCTCCCTGGTCTCGATAATGGGGGCGACTCCATATCACGATTTCCTGCAGCTCTATTTGAGGGCTTTTAAGCCGATACCCGCCCGGTTCACCCGGTGGCAATGTCCTTTTTCAGGCGCTGGACGATCTCGTCGGTGGAGGGGATGCGTCCACCCATCCAGTTGTAAAGGTCGACCGGGACTGCACCCTGAACCGCAAGTTGCACGTCGCGGACCATCTGGCCGTTGCTGAGTTCTGCCACCACTATCTTTTTCACATGCCCGGCCAGTTGTTGCAGCCGGACACTGGGGAAGGGGAAGAGAGTCTTCGGACGCAGCATTCCGGCTTTTATGCCTTTTTTCCGCAATTCAGCCACAGCCGAATGGCAGATGCGAGAGCTTATCCCGTAGGCGACGAAGAGATATTCGACATCGTCCGTCAGGATCTCTTCGAAATCGACGATTTCAGTTTCCATCAGCCGATATTTTTCCTGCAGGTGCAGATTGTGGCCTTCCAACTCCTCCAGTTTCAGGTAGATGGACGAGAGGAGATTGTGGCGGCTGTCGGCATCGCCGTACAAGGCCCAATCCTTATGCGGGTTCGCCTTTATTTGGCGTGGCAATTCCACCGGTTCCATTATTTGGCCGATGTAGGCGTCTGAGAGGATAAAGACCGTGCAGCGATAACGCTCGGCAAGCTCGAAGGCCTTATAGGCAAAGTCGCACATCTCCTGCGCCGAATTGGGCGCCAATACCACGCCGCTGTGGCTGCCGTGGCCGGCACCGTGGACGATGAAGTTGTAATCGGCTTGCTCGGGCCAGATATAGCCGAGACCTGGGCCGGCCCGCTGCACGTCAACCACAACCGAGGGCAGTTCGGAGCCGGAAAGGTAGGATAGTCCCTCAGCCATAAGCGACAACCCCGGTCCGGACGAACCGGTAATGACCCTGGCCCCGGCGGCTGCGGCGCCGTACAGCATGCTGATCGAGGAGACCTCGCATTCGGCCTGGAGAAAATGCTTGCCGCAACGAGGGAAAAGGTCGGCTGCGGCGTGGGCGATTTCACTGGCGGGGGTGATTGGGTAGCCGAAATAGTGGGTCGCTCCGCCGAGCAAGGCCCCATAAATCACTGCCTCGTTGCCTTTCATCAGATGTTGCCCCATATCAGGCCCCCTTCCGTGGTTTTTGATAGACGGTTATGGCCCCGAATTCGGGACAGGTATAGAAGCACATGCCGCAGGCGATGCATTTCCTGACGGCAAAACGGGCGAATTGATAACCCATCTGATTTATTTCCGAACCTATCTCGATACACCCATTGGGGCAGGCCACGATACAGGCGGCACAACCCTTGCAACGTTTTGGGTTGACCTCGATAAAGTTTTTTTCTTCAAGGCTCATATTCAGATTCCTTTAAATATGTCATCGTGGAATTCGCCGAAGTAGTTTATTTTTTTAACCCTGCGAGTGATTTCTTCAGGGATTCTCTGGATGACCAGATCGTGGTCGGGACAGCCGTGTTTGGCACAGACGAGAATCCTGTTGACGCCACCGGGCAAATTAAAGAGGATGGCGAGGGTACTGCCGCAGCCTTCATAGGTGCAATGCCGCTCAGTCATCAGGCTGATGCCGCAATGCGGGCACCATGCCTCGGTGATGCTGTGCATGTCGGCCTCCCGCGGGATGAAGCTGTACAGCTTGTCATGGCTGCCCCAGAAGGCATCAAGAAATACCCGTCCCCGGTGTGAGCCGATCTTGGCGTCGAGGAAGATCGACGGCTCCCCGTGCATCCGTACGTGGTCGGCCATCAGGCTGTGGCCGTTCTTACAGTATAACTGCTCAATGACAAGAAAATCCTTTCCCTGTTTCTGCATATATTTAATACCTTCCGGCAGGGCAGCGAGAAATTCGACAGGTACCTCTTTATAGACAAGATTCATTTCTTCCTCCTTGTGGCAACGCGGGAAACCTTTAGAGATGGATGCTTCTATATAACGATATACTTTTCCGCGAAAAAGAGGAAGTAAGGCAATGAAAAAACTTCTGGGGTGTTTGATTATTCCATTTGACATACAAATAGGTGTTCCAGTAGCTTTTAAAAGATTGATTCATGCAAATGGCAATCATGATTACTTACTTTTATTTGCTTCAAGCGCCTTCACGGTAGGTTCTCCTAATGACAGATTCATCCAGAACAAATCAAGAGCTCGCCGAAGAGAATGCCTTATTAAAACAGAAAATCCATGCTCTCGAAAAATCGAGAGCTGGGTGCAAGCAGATAAATGAGGCGCTGCGAGAAAGCGAAAACTGGTTACAAACAATCATCGAAGGAACCCATGCGTTGCTATTAAGTGTTGATATCAATGGATATTTCACCTATGTCAATGACGCAACTGCAAGGGCTGTAGCTTATACAAACTCTGAAGAACTTATTGGAAAATCATACCTGCATTTCGTCCACCTGGAAGATCGGCAAAAGGTATTAGACACTTTCATAAATCAAGTTAATACCCTCCAGCAATCAAGCATGCAGGAGTTTAGGATCACTGACACAAATGGCAAGGTTAAATGGATCAGTCTTCTGTCTTCCCTTACCATCAAAGAGGGACAGGTTGTTGGTCAAATTGGGGTGGCTCAAGACATAAGTGAGCGCAAGCAAGCCGAGCAGATAAATCGAATGCTTTTTGCCATCGCCAACGCGGTAAATTCAAATGAAGATCTGAACGAACTTTATAAAAGAATACGCCTCATTCTCGGCAACATCATTGACGTCACCAATTTTTTCATCGCCATTATTGATCGTAGCAAACGAACAGTCTCTTTCCCGTATCACGTTGATACCGTAGACGAGGATTTTTCACCATTCAACGGTGATGACACCGAATCCACACTTACCGGTCTGATCGTAGCAGAGAAAAAAGCGTTTTTACTACGAAAAGATGAATTATTGGAACGGAATTCACGAAATGGTATACGTGGGCCTTTGCCCCTGATCTGGATGGGCAGCCCACTCCTCATCCGTGAGGAAGTGATAGGCGTCGTTGCCGTGCAAAGTTACACAGATGCCGATGTCTATGATGAGGCTGATCTTCGACTCCTTACCGCTGTATCTCAACAGATTGCTGTAGCCATTGATAGGAAACGGTTCCTTGATAATTTGCAAGAAAGTGAGGAACGTTTAAACTTTCTCGTCAAGAATTCCTCAGATATCCTGGTTATCATCAATGCCGACGGAAGCCAAAGATACAGTAGTCCGGCGGCAGAGAGAATCACCGGATTTGCAATGGCCGAATTGGAAAGCAGAACGATTGACACGCTCGTGCATCCGGACGACATGGACGTCGTCAAGAAGGCATGGGACGAAGCTGTCAAGCATCCTGAAAAAACCGTCACTGTCCAATTCCGGCATGTCCATAAAACACGAGGTTGGATCTACTCAGAGGCTGTCGCCCAGAGTTTTCTGGCCGAACCTGCGACCAACGGGGTCATCGCCAACGTGCGCGACATCACCGAGCACAAACGGGTTGAAAGATTTCTAAAGGAGGTCATAACCAAGAATCCAATGTCGATCCAGATTCTTGACAAAGAGGGCCTCACGCTAGAAGTAAACCATTCATATAAATCGCTTTTTGGATCTGTTCCACCTTCTGGCTATTCGATCTTCAGTGATCCTCAATTGCTGCAAATGGGTATGGGAAAGATCTTCGACCAATTAAGAAATGGCGCGAGTGTTCGCTTTCCAGATACGTATTTCAACGCCCATGATTCGCTCTCCGAGTTTCCAGATGTTCCTGCTTGGATACGGACTCTTGGCTTTCCGCTAAATGACAACAATGAAAAACCGGAAAGATTTGTTTTAATGCACGAGAACATCACTGAACGTAAGCAGGCCGAGGAAGCACTGCGGGAAAGCGAAGAGACTTTTCGCAACATTGTTCAAGCCTCCCCTATGGGCATACATTTGTACCAGTTACAAAACGATGGCCGCCTTGTCTTTGTCGGCACCAATCCAGCCGCTGACAAACTGCTTGGGGTGGATAACACAAGGTTCATAGGCATGACTATCGAGGAGGCATTTCCTCCTCTGCAGCACACAGAGATTCCGTCTCGATATCGTCGGGCTGCGCAACTTGGCGAAAGCTGGCACACTGAACAGATTGATTACGACCATGACAAAATTGTCGGCGCTTTTGAGGTATATGCCTTTCAGATGTCTCTCGGAAAGGTTGCTGTGCTGTTCAATGATATCACCGAGCGCAAGCTGGCTGAAGAGGAAAGAGAAAGGCTGCAAATGCAATTGACCCAAGCTCAGAAAATGGAAGCTATC
>JAHJLI010000212.1 GCA_018821785.1 Pseudomonadota bacterium | reverse complement strand
GTTGCCAGGTTGACAATCTTTCTGCTCATATCCTTGATGTAAGCCTCGGTAGGCTTGCCCTGAACGAACTCTATTGTGCCGGTCATAGCGGGTGGAATCAGCACAACACGTTGATATTTAACAGCCCGATACACCATCAGGGAGTTGAAGCAGACGGCTACGGCCATTGCCCCGACAGCAAATTTAAGCAGTCGGTTTTCAACGAATAAATTGCTGGTTTTTTGTACGAAAATGTCTGCTTTCACTCGTTAAACTCCTGCTGGAAATAGTCGGGATAGTTGTTCATCTTGACCAGGCCAAAGACATATAGGACATGCTTCAAGAATCCCCGAGCCTGAGATCGTTTGACTTTGGTGTAGGAATACTGAAATACCAGGAAGATAAGCCACATTAACTTACCGTAGAGTAGTGACAGGGTAAGGAAGAAAAGGAACAAGACCAACTCATCCACCTCAAACCACAGCACTTGAAACGGTTTAGAGAGATATTGGGGAAACTTTCTGGCAATCATTGCTTAACCCTTCTCGTTAAATGATTACAGCGCCGATAGACTGCACAACGGTATCAGCGGAAAGAAGAAATGCACCCCCAAGGACAACGCCTGCCGCAGGAAGAATCATCTGCCGGATGGCAAGGATGGCTGCAAAAGCCATAGAAGCAACACCAGCGACAAATCCAATAGGGCCAAGCAAAATCTGAGTTACCGCAATATCATACAGATCATAGGCAAACGAACCAGCTGCCGGCGTTGTCATTGCGAGGACATTGACGGTCTGGAGCATTAAAACGGTTAAGATGGCAAAAAATGTTGCTTTTTTCATGATGACTTCTCCTTTTGTTGCTGTTGTTGCACCATTGTGCCTTTCAGTTTTTCGTGAGTTTTATCTCTACCCTTCGGTTGCTTTCCGGGCTGCTGCTGTCAATCATCCCTTTTCCCTCCGCCGAGGCCACCTTGAAACCATTGCTCCGAAGCATGGTAGCAACAGCCTCAGCTCGATACCTGGAAAGCTTCAGATTCTGGCTTTCGATGCCAATCGAACAGGTATAGCCGGTGAGATACAGAGGACAGGCGGCACAACAATCCCGCAAATCCATCAGAAGTTTGTTGCCGGCATCCTGGGATAAGCTTGCGCTGCCCAGGTCAAAATAAACCACAGGAAACGGACGGTTTTTCGGTTCAGCGTAAAAAGATGGGAGGCTGGCAATGATGAAAGTTTGATGGATTGGAATTTGTACAGGTGTATATATGGCAGGTGGATAGCTGAAAAAATCCTGCCGGATTTCAAGCCCCCAAGCCGGACGACAAACCGAACTGATGAACATGAAAAATACCCCTACAATCCGGAGGGTTTTTTGAATTTGTTTTTTGGCCTGAGTCATCATTTCTGTCGCATTAAAGAAACTACCGTTTCTTTCTCTTTGTTTATGTTTTGTCGCACAGTTTTCAGGGTTGATTTGCAATTGCTCATGCGCTTTTTCCGAGGGCATTGTTGGACATTTCCATGTCCTCAGGGTGCTCTTCACTCAGCTCCTTTAGCACTTGTCTTTCTTTGGCTCGGTGGGCTCTCTTTCGTACCCGGTACAATTTTCTAATGTCGAAAACTGACATCCTAAACCGGAAGGTTAATTCAATTTCTGCTATCAGATTTTCCATAAAAAGACGTTCATCTGGCTTCAGGTTCATGAACCTGGAAAACGCATAGCGCTCCCATTTTGTTTCCAGGTCGCAGGTGGCAATGAGTGTTTTTCGATATTTTACGTTTTTCTGACTCAACTGAGGTCTCAGAAAATCATGCATTCCCCACAGTTTTTCCAGCAATTTCAGACCGATTAAATCGTTATCCAGGAGCGGGTCGCTTATTGTTTTTATCCTTTCCATCCAGCGTAGGGTTTTCAGCGGAATTTTGGAGGTCTTAGCATATTCTTTGATTTTCATACCCCTCTATTCTCCTGATAGTATTTGACAATATCCTTCTAACCGATTGGATTTGAATCCCAAAATGATTGGCGATAGTGTAAAAGCTGACGGGTTTTGGTTGGGAAAGAATCCATTGGGAAACCAGTCTTTGTCGATCTGTTAATGCAGACAATGCCTCGGCAATGACTGAGGCATCCAGATCAGAAGATTCGTTGAGGTATGGGGATAGTTCGTTTTGAATTGCCACGGTTGCCTGTTGTTCGTTAACTAAGGCAACACCAGCAGCCATCTGGATACATCTGGTGCGAAAAACAGTACGGAAATATTTGCTCGTTAAGGATAAATCCTTGTTTTGATCGATTAAGGCCGAGATTACCTGATATACAGCAAGCTTGGCTTCTCCGGCCAAGTCACTTGAATCGCAAGACATATACCGATAATATGGTGCGGCTATGCACCATATCAACACCCTGTTGGAGTTCACCCAGGATTGAGCCACTGGCCAGATATTTTGTTTATTTTTCATGATTAGAAGCAGAAAATCTACATAACGTATACATACATCCAATAAATCTACAATAAATGCACATTTCATGATGCATTGGCACATCTATACACATAATGTGAATTTATTGTAAATAAAAATCTTCACATTAGTTGTTTATTTTTATCCGCAGAATGCGTATAATGTGCAAATGGAAAATAACAAATCTGACATAATGGAAATTTTCAGTATCGCAACCATGCATATCTTGTCCACCAAAGGGATAAAGCAAAACGCGATAGCTAAAAAACTCAATATGGGAACAACTACTCTGAATAATTACATAAATGGCAGAAGGCAAGGAAGTGAAACTACACGGAGAAGGATTGCAGCTCAACTTGATTGGAATTATGAAAAGCTGTTAGAGCTTGGTCAATGGATAGTCAGAGGGAATCCTCCCGAGAAATTTTATCCACCGTTTGTCAATTATACAAAACAAGAAATTTTCGAATCAATGAGTGACGCCACTTCGTCCTCAAAATTATCAGGCGCCAAAACAAATCGACCTGATTATGCAATTCCTCAGAACACAGCAGATTTTATTTCTGTTCCCAAATTTGCCTCACAGCTACCTGTCGATCAAGGTTCGCTTCCAGATACAGACCTTGTCGAATCAGACATGATGTTCCACAAAAACTTCCTGATGAAGTATGGAAATCCTGATCAAATGGCACTATTTGAAATTACAGGTAATTCTATGAATCCATTTTTATACAATGGAGATGTTGTCCTGGTTAATTTAGCAAAAAATAATATCACCGACATCATTGATGGTAAGGCATATGCGTTTCGTGAAAATCGTACCGTCAAGGTTAAAAGGCTATCGCTCCAAGGAACTACATTAATTGTGACAAGTGAAAATTCGCTCCTTTATCCACCATACGTCGTTGACACAGGAAACTTCAGCATGATTGGCGAAGTTTTATGGGTAGGACACGAGGTCAATTAATGGTTTTCTATGCCAGTAATGCCGGCAACAGTCTGAGAAAAAGTTAAAGACTCTGGCCGTGGGAATCTTCGAGTTATACGAGAAGTTCAAAGATCGGTTGAGGATCCTGCGGTAATTAGCGGAGACTTCATGGGATGGATCGAGAGAGAAATTGAAGAACGGACGAAGAATATTTGGGATACGATTGTTGATCCAAGAGATGATGAGCTTTTGCGGTTGAAAATGTTGTGAATGATCTCCGTGAACGGCAACATCAGGTCTTCGTCAGCGTAAACAATCAATTCGAGGATTCTGCGCCTCGGATGATAGAAAAGATCAAAGTGCTTCTGTAGATCGCGGGAGAATGATCAACTACAGGAGCAAATCAACCCGTATTAACCTTTTTTCGCAAGATTCCTGATGGATGAAACGTCACAACTCTTCTGGCATCCAAAGTGAGATCTTCACCTGTTTGGGGGTTACGTCCTTTACGAGAGTTCTTGTCTCTTACATTAAACTTTCCGAACCCGCTCAAAAGAAGATCTGATCCAATAATAAGCGTTTTTTTGGAAAGGCGTAAAAATGCCTCAACCGCATCGGTAGCCTGGACCTTTGTCAGGTTAGTGTGTTTTTTATATATCTGTTGAACAAGGTCTGCTTTGGTAAGTGTCATGCATTCCTCCTATATTTGTAGAGTTATTGTTTAAGAACACGACAGGGATGCTGCCCAGTTTTTATTGTTTCTTTACACTTCTCTTTTGCTGATACATTTTGCTATCAGCCATGGCCATGGTATCCTGCACATCTATGCCTGGCTCAATTTTCACAATACCATAGGACATGCTGACATTGAGATGCTCTTCATTCCAAGAAATAGGATCATCCTTTAGCGCCTGAGGCAAGCGGTTTACCAGGACAGCTGCGGCATCCTGATTGGTGTGCGATAAGATCAAGCCAAACTCGTCTCCCCCAAGCCGGCCAACAATATCTGATTCACGCACACTGTCCAACAGCCTTTGAGAATATTCATGTAACACATGGTCTCCAGCACTATGTCCATAGGTATCATTGATAGCCTTAAAACTATCAAGATCGATATAGACCAGACAGGCCTCGCTGCTATACCTCTCGACTGAGGCTTGTACCCTTGTCAGTTCTCGTACAAATGCCCTGCGGTTATAAACTGCAAGCAAAGGGTCCTTATCTGCAAGTTGTTCAGCTGCGGCTAAACGCTTGCTCATACCATCCACCGAACGACGTAACTTGTCAACTTCCTCCATTAAAGTCAAGATAGCCTGACGCACCTTGGGGGTTAATTCTGTCTCAGGAATCCCCATTATCGTGGTGGTATCGGTAATAATTCGAGGGGTAGCTGCTGAGATGTCAGAGTATGCCTTGGCGGCCTCGGCGGGAGATGTGGTGTTGGTCGAGCTCATACCCGCTGGGCGATGACCTGTGGATTTGATTTTCATTAATAGGCCAAGGTAATAAACGGATAATTATTAATGGGGATTTTCGCTGTTGAGATATAACTATAACGCTGAGATAAATTCACCCATTTCTGCTGAGATAAATTCACCCATTCATCCACAATGCAAAATGATGCTTCTCATATCCTGTTACCCCGCCAAACATACATGAATTCTATCCAGCCGAGATGAGTGTTTATGCGTATAATCGCCCTGGCTGGATGAAATTAGCACAACAAAAGTGGGTGCAATTAGCTGAGCGCTATAGTAGAAGTTCTCATCGTTTTCCCTATACACCATAAAAGATAGTCTTTTATTCGAAGCCTACCTAGTTCATAAATAAAAATTACTTTAGTATTTTCATTTTTACAATCCAAGTTTCCACAGTCATATTTGCTTTTGGTAAGACATTTCCTAAGGTTATTGTGGTTACCTTGGTTACATTTTCTCATTATTTTCTCAAAACCAGACTTTCATATGCTCCAACCCAACCCGAAGATTCTCCATACCTAAGTCAGTGTTTGCTTATCAAGAGGACGACACGGCTCGGAGAACCATCAGGCTAGATTCCTTCAGCCTATTTTTTTTTGGCTGGAGCTTTTGCTTTTGGTGCAGCTTTGACAGGCTTTAGATTCAGATCCTTGAGAGCTTTCCCAGGTGTGAATTTGCCGTTGGTTTTGGCAGCTATTTTAATTTCTTTGCCGGTCTGTGGATTCCGGCCTATGTGGGCGGCACGGTTTACCGCACTGAATGTACCAAAACCTACCAAAGCTACCTTATCTCCATCTTTAAGAGCAGCAGTGGTTACAGCGATGAAGCCGTTGAGAGCTTTCTCGGCTTGTGCCTTTGTCAGTTCTGCTCCTTCTGCCATCTTCGCTACGAGTTCTGCTTTGTTCATAATTCCTCCAAAATGGGATTTGTTCAGAATGCAGTATAATAAAAGGAAGGAAACGCCAATCCTCTCTCTACAGCAAATTCCGGTATAATCAACCAATTTTCGAGTTTTCTCAGCAGATCCAAGATAGCTATCTGTTTAACGCAAAATGAGAACCAGCCAATCCCTATTGTATGGCGCGCGTTGCAAGAAACGCCTTGTGGCAGCTATGCTCCGGAAAGAGTGTACTCTACCAACCCGACGTATAACAGGAATTATGTTGCAGCTTTGCAAAAATGGTTAAGATTGCCAATACTAGCCTCTTCCATCGTGATAAAGTGTGCCCTCTGTAACCTCTCATGGATAAGCTCTAATCTCAAATTGCTTTTTTGTTGTTAGGTTTTTGAGGTACCTTCTTGTTCATCTCCACAGTAGTAAAGTCAACACGAGGCGAAAATCGATTTTAATGAGGTTTGGCAACCTTAATTTATTGATGTTTAGAACATCTTCTATCTGTCATTTGATTTTTAAGTTATACTGTTCTATGCATCCTCAATCCTCCTTTGATATCCTCGAAAGGGGATTACCTACCATCGGTTTGCCTTCTAAGTCCAGCCCATCTTTGCGATACTCCCAGAAGAAACCGCTGGTTGGTTCGGGAAAAAAATTCGATTTTAGCACGAGGCATCACATGAAAGATTATCTGAACTCATCAACCTTTTGGCTCAAAATCCTGATGTCACTGCTACTGATCACACTATTGATCGGTGGTTTGTGGTTCTATCGTACTCAGGAACAGGCTATGAAACAGAGGGTTCAGGAAAATCTAGAAGCTATTGCGCGACTCAAGGTGGATCAGATTACCAGATGGCGAAATGACCAGGTGCAAGACGCTGTCGTCCTGCAAAGCCGGGCCTTTCTCATAAAAAATATTACTGATTTTTTGACTAACCCAAGTATTGATAACACCAGTGACCTGCGAGCACGGTTATTCAACCTGGCAAAACAACAGAGCTATGTCGGCATACTCCTTGTTGATCTTCACGGAAAACCACTTTTGGATCTTTTCGAGAACATTGGTCATAAAAACGGGTACAAGCAGGTCCTTAACTCGGCCCTTCAGACAAACAAACCATCATTAACAGATATACACATTGAATCGCCTGGCGAGCCCCCGCATATCTCAGTCGTCACCCCGATTTTGGTCGGAGACGAAAAAGCACAAAAGCCTATCGGTGCTCTTGTCCTGGTTACCGATGCGTCAGAATTTCTCTACCCACTGATTCAGTTTTGGCCAACGCCAAGTCAGACTGCCGAAACCTACCTTGTAAAACTTGATGGTGATCATGTGCTTTTTCTCAACAACTTGCGCAATCAACCTGGAACGGCCCTCAATCTGCGCCTTCCCTTGAGTCGAACGGATAATCCCGCTGTTATGGCCGTACAGGGGAAAAGAGGCTTCGTTGTAGGGAAGGACTATAGAGGTGTCGAAGTGGCTTCGGTCATCCTTCATATATCGGGTTCGCCCTGGTTCATGGTGGCCAAGGTCGCTGTTGCAGAGGCCTATTACGAATGGCGCTTCCGGTCAGTTCTCATATTGTTGTTTCTTTTAGGATTGACTGCTTTCACCGGAGTTGCTGGATTGGTTTTGCGGCAGAGGGAGCAGAAGGTTCATTATAAGGCACTTTATCATGCTGAATCTGAGCTACTTGCAAATATGAAGCGCCACAGCATTACTTTGAAAGCCATTGGTGACGCAGTCATTGTCACTGATGAAAAGGGGGTGGTGGAATTACTCAATCCCATTGCTGAAAACCTCACAGGTTGGAGCAATGATGAGGCCTGCGGTAAGCCGTTGGCAGAGATCTTCCATATTGTAAATGAGGAGACACGAGAAAAAGTCGAAGATCCAGTAGTTAAGGTGCTACGCGAAGGGGTAGTGGTTGGCTTGGCTAATCATACTCTTCTTATCGCTATGGACGGAACAGAACGTCCAATTGCAGACAGCGGTGCGCCGATTTGCAATGATGAAGGCACAATCACTGGAGTCGTGCTGGTGTTCCGGGATCAGACTAGTGAGTATGCAGCACAGAGGGCACTGTTAAAAAGCGAAGAGCGTTTTCGAATGACGTTCGAACAAGCTGCAGTCGGGATCGCTCATATCGCTCCTGATGGAAGTTTCCTCAGAGTAAACAGAAAATTATGTGATATTGTTGGTTACAGTCAAGAAGAACTATTGAAGAAGACCTTCCAAAAAATCACCTGCCCTGAGGATCTGGCCACCGACCTTGTATACATCCAACAATTGTTGGACGGGACAATCGACCATTACTCGATACAAAAACGCAATTTTAAAAAAGACGGCTCAAAAATTTGGATTAATCTCACTGTAGCATTAGTTCGAGGATCCTCGGGACTACCAGATTACTTTATCTCCGTTGTGGAGGATATTACCGGAAGCAAAAAGGCCGAAAGAGAGCATGAGAATTTGCGCGAACAGTTGGCTCAGGCTCAGAAGATGGAATCCATCGGGCTTCTTGCCGGAGGTGTTGCCCATGATTACAACAACATGCTTACCGTAATATCTGGGTATGCTGAGATGGCCCTGAATAAATACACGGCAGCAGGTGAGCCGTTGTATGATGATCTTATGGAAATCCTTAAGGCATCCCAGCGTTCCATCGATATTACCCGACAGCTGTTGGCGTTTGCCCGCAAGCAGACGATCAGCCCAGAGGTTCTCGATTTGAATGAGACTGTGGGAGGCATGCTCAACATGCTTCGAAGACTTATCGGAGAAGACATTGATCTTTCCTGGCGGCCAGGAGATAATTTGTGGAATGTGTATATGGACCCTTCACAAGTCGATCAGATCCTGGCTAATCTTTGCGTCAACGCTCGGGATGCTATCGGCGGGGTGGGAAAAATAACCATCGAAACGGGCAATGTTACCTTTGATGAGACGTATTGTGCCAACCATTACGGTTTTGTCCACGGTGAGTTTGTTCTGCTGGCTGTGAGTGATGATGGCTCCGGCATGAACAAAGAAACCCTCAATCACATTTTTGAACCTTTTTTTACAACAAAGGCTGTCGGACATGGGACCGGCCTTGGACTGGCAACTATCTATGGTATTATCAAACAAAATAATGGTTTTTTAAATGTCTACAGTGAGCCGGAAAAAGGATCGACATTTAGAATTTATTTTTCCAGGTATACGGGTGAAATTGATAAAGTAAGCCCTGATAACGTTCTGCTCGTTCCACATAGCCACGGTGAAACGGTTTTGGTGGTGGAGGACGAACTAGCCATTTTGAAAATGGGCACGATAATGCTGAAGAAACTGGGATATAAGGTGTTGGCGGCGAGTACACCAAAAGAGGCAATGGATTTGGCTGGTAAGCATGCCGATGATATTTGCCTTTTGATCACCGATGTGGTCTTGCCCGATATGAACGGTCGTGATTTAGCTGATCAAATACGCATCCTCTGTCCAGAAATTAAAATTTTGTTCATGTCTGGTTACACGGCTAATGCCATAGCTCATCGAGGTGTACTTGATGAAGGCGTCAATTTTCTATCAAAGCCGTTTTCTGAAGAGGGTTTAGCTGTTACGGTAAATAAGGTGCTAGGTCGAGGTTAGGCTGTTGGATACGGATAACTGTGAATCAGTTTATCTGGGAACAGGCAAAGATTTTTCCTGACTGTCAACAGACGTATCACCCAGCGACAAGAGATGTCTCTTGGCAATGTAAAACGAAGGCCAGATATATCCATTTGATATGTATAGACCTTTTAGACCTTGATTATTGCCAATAATCTCCCCATAAAATGAGCACTTCAATTCTTTTACAAATTCAAAATTATCCTCAAAGAACGTCTGGTAATGGAGTGTCTTGAAACCTTGATCACCCCTGATATTATCATCCATTCTTATATGGTATTCGAAAAAGTATAGGAAGGAGGCAGCGCCTCTTTTTACCTGAAAACATAGGGTGAACTAATGTTGTTGAAACCAGGTTATGTTTCGCAAAAATTGCTGTCAAGGTTAGCCACGGGCGTAAGATAAATAATTTGCAGCGTTTCTTTCGGCTTGAGCAATCGAAATTTTTTAAAGATCTGCGTTATTCCCATAGAGGGCCAGCAGTAGTTATGGTGCGAGAGATTTTCATAGTAGGCTTATCATGGCAATCTCACCTAGGATCTCTCTTCACGATACGAAAGCACTATCAAACACCGAGGGAAGTGCCAGGCGGGTAAAGACTAAGCTCACTTGACGCGAGAGGACCCAGCGTTTACAACAGCTATGCACCCTTCTTGTCGAAAACTTCTGGGTAGAGTTTTTTGGCACATTCAGGACAGATTCCATGGCTGAATCTAGCATCAGAATGTTCCTGAATATAGCATTCCATCGGGACCCAATGCCCTTCGGTATCTCGTATATTTTTACAGGAAGCACAAGTGGATAGCAAGCCGGTTAATGTTTTTATTTGCTCAAGCGCATCCTGAAGCTGAGTGATCACTTCATCTCTTTCGACCCCGTATCGCTTTCGTTCGGCAACTTCGTTTGATAACTCTGCGGTACGCTCGGTAATCCGTTCTTCCAAACGTTCATTTGATTCTTTTAATTCTTCACTGATGCGTAAAAACGTTCTGAAAATATAATATAAAACTATTGTGTATGCCAGACAGCGCTGAACATGCCAGAACCACCAGTCATAACTCCAAATCGTTGAGAACGGAAACTCAAGTGCTGATAAACCCAAGATAAGAAACATACAGGTAAATAAATACGACTCTTTTTTGCTACCACGTAGAAATTCAATGAGAAAATAGAGGGCTGCGGCAATAGAGAGAATGCCGGAGATGACGTTAATTCCTATTGAGAAAGGAGTGAAATGTCCATCCTGTATCATCAATGGAAAAAAATTCCGGTATTTAAGAATCAGCAGCCCTAGCAAAAGGGAAACAACCACTATTGCCCAATGTGTTGTTTTTAAGTTGGTAGTAGGCCGGTAATGGCTTGGTAGCCATAGCATGGCAAACCATAGGCTGCCACAAAGACTTGCTAGACTGCGAAGCAAAATAAACCCATAACCAAAGTTCGAAACAGCATGGCAGGTGTCGAGAATGCCCATCATCATAAAACCCATGGACAACAAAAAATATTCCCCACTGGCTCTCTTCCGTTCTTGATGCAGTTGCAGAAGAAGCAGCGCCATGGCAATGGCTGCTACCCCGCCAAAAGCTTCAAACGCTGCATGTAACGAATCATTTACCAATTGAAATTCATTCCAGATATTATTGAGTGCAATACTGGTAGCAAGAGATCCAAGCGATACCAGGATGAGCAGGAAGAGCAAAAATGGTTGTCTGATTTTTCCGATTATCATTGTATTTCTCTGTCAGTTGCAATCGAAGCAAAAAACTCGGTGGAATTGAATGTCCAACGGTACAATACTCAATATTACTGAGATGCCAGCTTAATAATTTCCTTATGAGCAATTTAAATTTCAATATGCTCAGTGCCATTCAAAAAGATGCTCATAATGTTAATCTGGTTTTGTCGGAGATGTTTTCACTGACATTCTTGGATTCGACGCATATTGCTCAAGGATCACCTGTGAATTTTGACTCAATCGGTATTTCAGCAGGCATAATAGATTTGCCATGGCAAGCATCAGCTTGTGAACAGACCTCACGATAAAGCTTTTTTCCTGAGAGGGTAGAAATGCCTATTCTCCTGAAATTGCACTAAAATGGAGCAACTGGTGACTTTACCTTACCAAAGACAAGGTAATTTCAGAAACTTGTCATTGAAGTTAACATTGCCAAACTGAAGGTAATTAATTTTGTCACCTACTCAAACGAGAGGTGTCTCCTATGTGTAAAATCAATTTGTCACCTAAAACACCTATCAACGCAACAAGGTAATATTGATCTTTTTAGAAGCGCACATTTTCTGACAGGAAAATAAAAATAGAAGTCTCAATTATTCTTGAGTCTCCGTAATGGTCAGTGAGTACGTACCAAATCTATTCTTCTACTTTTTTTTACTTGAGCTCTTACTTTCGGTAAGCCATGTTTTGATGGCCCTTCGCACGTCCATCCTCAATGGATGCGTAGTCGATAAATACTCACTCACACCGAGGGGAGGCGAGATTATTGCAGAGATCGAAACCCTTTCCCATCAAATACTCTTAAAAAGCAACTGGAGATGCATCTGGCAAAAGTCTCAGTGCTTAAATAGACCGCCCGCTATAAACCTTATGAGAGAGGATTTCAGATCTAAGAGATTAACACAGTCCTTTGTCGCTAAGAGATGTCACGTCATCTCCTACGATTATATGATCCAGCACCAGAACATCTATAACCAACAATATATTTTTTAAAATTCGTGTGATTTCAATATCTTGATTTGTTGGATTACTACTCCCTGAAGGATGGTTGTGGGCCAAAATAACCGAGGCGGCATTTAGACGTAGGGCTTCTTTGACCACTTCGCGAGGGTGAACAACTGTAGAATCGATAGTACCAAAAAACATTTCTGTCCATTTAATAATCCTGTGGTTACAGTCTAAAAACAGACAACCGAAAACCTCATACTGTTTTTTTATGAGAAGGGTGGAGATCGCCTCCTTTGCATCTTCTGTCGATTCAATATAATCAGTGCCTTTTTTCAAAGCAGCACGAGTGCGACAACGACCTTCTTTGATGATCATTTTTGACGTTGCAGGGGTATATTGTCCCTGTTCGTTTTGGATAAACAATATCATGGCTTCACCTCATTAGGCATCAAAGTAAAAGACCATGCCAAGGACAAGAATAAAGTTGTGCTCCGATTAGACGTTATGTGAAATTGGTTATTATTCGTGTTTTATATGGGGGGATTATCCATTCTCTTCTCCATCAAAAATCATAGCTTAGTTACTTGCGGTCCGACGCACCAATCTAATTACTGATTCTTAAATATTTCTGACATTTCCAACAAACGGAAATTTTTTTGTGGTTGGAATGAAAAAAACTTTCTGTTGTGATCCTATTTATTTATATGCTGATTTCCAGGGTAAGTATCAGCACCATGTTTGTTCCAAACCTCTATTTATGGTCATGGCCGGCATCCTTGCGTTTTCTCGCAATTTTCACGGCCAGGCACCCAGTCTATGCAAAAAAGTTTATCTGATCGTCTTTGCATGTGAATAATGCTATGACATTTCTGTTGTGAGAGCGCGACTTCCGGCCTGCCAGCCAATTCAAGGGAAGTTGATTTTTCGTGTCCGGTCATTAAATTGGCACATTTTGTTTCTGCAGGTCATCTGAGGTAGAAATCCGCCTCGCTTCCATGAATGCAACAACATCATCGACCAAATATCTCACTGATTTTCCATTTTTCACGTAAGGAAAACCACGTCCATGAAACCGATCGTTCCGTAGGGTTTGTAATTTCCGCCCTGTCATCGCCTCAACTTCTTTTTCATTAATCCATTTTTTTCCTGCCATCACATATTCTCCTTATGTTGAATAATATAAAACCCAATATCATGTTGGATATGCAGGGATAATTACACAATCAAAAAAAGACTGCAGAAGCAAAAACGGGGATAAATTGGGGAAAACAGGGAGGTGATACAGGGGGAGATTAGGGGTAAATTGGGGAAGATAAGGGAGTGTAGTTATTTTTTATTGTTTCGCAACATCCATGCATTTAATTCAGACGGTAATGCCGTCACTGTCCCTGTACCGACTGACGACGCGGGAAAATCCTTATCACGTTTTCTCCAAAGCTTAATGGTTTTTGCGTGGACTCCACAATACTTCGCTATCGTCTCTAAAGTTCGCAGCGGTTTTTCTTTTTCCCTCAACATGACGGACATATCTTTTTGAGTGACAGGTTCAACTGGAAATGGAGAATTCGAATTCGTATTGCTTGAATGTAACATTTTTAACAGGCTAAAATTCCAGTCATTAACCAAAATATTATCTCTTGAAACTTCCACTTTCTTAATCAAAGGAACGAGTCTTTCAGGATACTCAAGTGAGCGAAATCTAACGCCCTCGTTTATGTCTCCGGCATTGACATATGGATCTATTTCGTGGGATTGCCCAGCAGGACGCGATTCCAATGCTATATATTGATCCCGTCTTTCTATAAAAGAGGAAAGGTAAACAGGCTTCAAATTTACTAAAATCATTGGCACGTCAGCAGGCCGAATATCAAGGAGGCCATTCCATTCTCTGAGACCTCCCAAGACATGTTCAGTACTCCTTTTCCAAAGAAGACCTGTATACCAAATTGACAGATACACATCTGTAGGGTTGCTGAAAAAAGAACCATCATTATTGCTAAGCATTGCTCTGCGTAAAATATCGTTCTCGGTAGTCTTTATTTTATCGGCCGTCTCTTTTAGAAAATACACTCTATCCCAACCCTATTTAGATCATTTCCTTGATATAGAAATCGAACTGGTAGGCCGTCAAGGTTACGGCTTTTCGGTAGCTACCCT
>JAHJLI010000211.1 GCA_018821785.1 Pseudomonadota bacterium | reverse complement strand
TACCTGCTGTATGATCCGATCCAGTACAGTCGGAATTCCAAGTGGACGGATGCCTCCATCCGACTTTTCAATCTCAACTCGCAGGACCGGTTTTGGGGTATAATTTCCTTCAAGAATGGCAGCGCGTATCTCCTGCCAACATTCACGAAACTGGTAGGGAAACTCCTCTATGGTAACCCCGTCGAGACCTGGAGCACCCTTGTTGGACTTTACCTTCTGCCATGCCACCGCAATGTTTTCAGTTGCTACGATACGCTCAAGTGAAATGGGATGTGAAGGCAGTTTTCCAGCGCCGCGCACAGATGCTGCTCTCCCGGACGGGGTCGACACAGCCCTATAGCACACTAGCCCTTTTCCTTCGTTCTTCATGTTCGGCCCTTCAGTGGGGTGATCCTCCCGGCTTTTCTATTCACCGAGCTCGTTTCCAGACGCTTATCTACCTTTAGCGACGTCCTGCACCTACTATGGCCTCTGCTGACTCCTGTCTCATCACTTCCGATGTTGCCACCAGTTGCGCCTCTGTTGCCAGATGCTCGCGGGACAGGCCTCCCCGGGTAAGGTCGTGAACTTCCACTATGCGACTGCGTCATTTACCGTATCTCCCGATCCAAGGGCTTAAACATGTTGTGCTGTCTTACCCAGAGACTCGGCCTTATATGACGTTTCTGTACGTCAGCCCATAGTTTTACCATCCGGCTTCCTCCAAACACTACCTCACGATAATGCTCTTGCCTTCGGTTAGTATTTTGTGTTAAGCAAATGACTTAACACAGGATCACATACAGGGGACTTTAACCCCATTAGTTCACGCCCATGCCGGGCGCACACAAGGAGCTTGACCGGACACAGCGCACCACACAATCAAGCAGAGCTTGCTTGCGCGGCACACTGCGCCGGTCAGCTCCGCGATTATTTTTTAGAGAAATTGGTGACAATCGATCCCAAAAAGCTCCATCAATAGTCTTCGTGTCAACTCTAGATGGTATTTTAAGGAGCCTGGTATGGTATGCTTACTTTTTCATAAATGGGAAGGCTGCAAATGTAGTAAATGTGGAAAGTTGAGAGATCAAGACCATAATTGGGACGGATGTATATGTTTCGTTTGCGGTAAGGAAAGATATATAAATCATAACTGGGATGGTTGTATATGCTCTGGCTGTGGCATCAAAAGAGATCAAGACCACATATTGTTAGGATGTAGATGTATTAAATGTAAAACAGAAATTCATTTAAAACTTTGGAATGAATGTATATGCTTGGAATGCGGCAAACTGATAAAAGACGAAGAGGTTGTGATAAGCTCAATTCAGAAAAGCAAAGTTATTTCCGATATCCCAAACGAGGTATTTGAGCTACTGGTAGATAATGTACTCCAAAGAGGTATTGAATTAAAAATAGTTCTTCTCGGAGAAGTTGCTATGGAGCTTCCCAAATCACATCAGACATTTAAACATATTAATTTAAAGCTAAATGATATATTAACATCAGAAAAAAAAATGTTAGAACATCAGGATTATTTTGCAGCTGCATCTGAATCTGTTAATTATATAAGTACAATATTAACAAAATTGGAATCCAAGATTGATTCTCAAGCTGGTTCAAAATGTGAAGTTTGTCCTTTTTGTTTTATGCCTGTTGCAGATGGTCTACGAACATGTGAGGAAGAAGAATGCATTGAACAAGCGAGCAAATTATTTAGAATGTAAAGAGGAGTAATTCCAGATAAACATAACATTTTTCTTCAGCGGACTCGTTTCACTCGCCGCTGAGAAGTGTGTTAGCTCATTTGAATAAGGAGAACTAAATTGACCGATCAAGGTACTGATGAAGTCAAAGAAGAAATTGAATATCAAACAATCGCTGAGTTTCTTGAGAGTACTCCGCCAAATCAGCTTATTAATATCTCTGATCTTTCATCGATTAAAAGATATCAATCTGGAGGAATTTACAATGAAATGCGTACACCTGAAGTTCAGTTGCACTGCAATCACGACCAATGTAGTGGGACACGATTCTTCAGGTGCGTGTCTGGTTCAGGCAAAAGGTTAAAGTTAGAAGATTTCGAATTCTTCTACGTCACTTATCGGTGTTCAAATTGTCAACACGTTGAAAAAACGTTCTCTCTAGCTGCTAAGATTACAACAGAGTCGAAGCCAGAAGGCGAATGTTATAAATTTGGTGAGCTTCCCACATATGGTCCGCCTGTTTCTGCAAAATTAATAAAGCTGATAGGGCCAGACCGGGACGATTTCTTAAAAGGAAGAAGGTGCGAGAACCAAGGTTTGGGAGTTGGCGCATTTATATATTACCGAAGAGTGGTTGAAAATCAAAAAAACAGAATACTTGGCGAGATCATCAAAGTTTCAGAAAAAATTGGTGCTGCAACAGAGAAAATTGAAAAATTAAAGTCAGCGGTGACGGAAACACAGTTCACGAAAGCATTAGAAACTGCAAAAGATGCAATGCCAGAGAGTTTACTAATAAATGGTCATAGTCCCATTTTGCTTTTGCACTCTGCATTAAGTGAAGGGGTACACGCGCTTACAGACGAACAATGCCTTGAATTGGCAGGAAGTGTCAGAGTTGTACTAGGTGAACTATCTGAACGTTTGTCGCAAGCTTTGAAAGATGAAGCTGAATTAGCGAAAGCTCTCTCGACATTAATGAATAAAAAAAGGAGCTAACCAACCCATAAACGCAGATGGGAATAACGTTTGCGGCCTGACGGCCTAGGTCAGTTGCCCGCTGGTTATGGTAATCGTTATGTACGCAAACCCTACCTTAATCGATTAAGTACTCTTTGAGATCAATATGGGGAATTATAATTTTTATATAGAGATAGGTTCTGTCATCTTGTCGATTGTAGCATGTTTGATAGCGTTAGCAGATAAGCTTATATCATCAAAAAATAAATCTAAATCCATTTTTCTGGATGATGAAAGTAGTAGATTTAGAGTAGGGTTTTATCTTTTTGGTTTTCATCAATTATTCATCGTTGTATTCGGTGCATATTTATCTTATCTACATAATGTATACCTTGCTTCCAATATAACTATCATATTTATTGGTCTTGTTAGTAGTGTCTTGTTCTTTTTTAGAAAAAAGGCGGCATTTGTTTGGGCACTCGGTGTAATGGTTGGGGCACTCATACATATATGTGTACTCTCAATAAACTATTTGCCAATAACGAATTATGATTACTACCTTTATTTGCACAACCTTAACACAAGTTTGGCTGCTATAATTATCATAGTATTTTGTTATAGTGTGTGCTTTGCTAATATATACAAGGATTCTATTTCTCGAGAAAAGATTTCACTTAAACCATTAATAATAATTCCGATACTATTTTATTTCCTTCCACATTTTGACCATAAAGTGAGAATTGCAACAGAATTTAAAATGGTCAGTCTTTTTGATCCTAATGCTTCAGTGGAAGATAAGATGCGAAGTAGAGCAATGTCATTTCGCTTGAGAGCAATGCCAACAGCGGTAATGTCAAGTGAACTGCCTACAAAAGGTCATCATAAAATAATTAATGAAATTATTGAAAGTCCTTTTAAAGATCAACTCCCACTTCCAAAAGGGTTCGACAAATTAACTTCAGAGCAAAAGAAAAAGGCAATCGATCATATGCTTGATGAAAAACAAACACCACTTCAATTTGTTTACTTAAAGTATTTTGATTGGAGACTAAGAGGGCCGATTCAGGAAACACCACCAGCTATAGGTCCATTTAAAAATCAAATATAAAAGAAAACATAACCAGCCAATAAACACGGACCGCAAAAACGTCTCGGTACTGGAAAATATTAGCTACGAATAAATATCAGAAATAATTCATTCATAATCTATCGCATTTTGCGGCCGGTTATCGCAACGTTAAATTCAAAAAAAGAAAATTTGGTCAGTCATTCTTAGAAAAGGAATACCCAAAGACAAAAGACAGCCGATAAAACAAAGTCTGTGATTAAAGGCATTTTGATTCTCGTTTTCTTCAATAAACCCTACCCAACAAAAAAAGTAATTGATTCATTTAAAAGTTGGGGTTAAAAGCATAAAAGCAAAAAAAAGATAAAACAATTTAACGAATAAGGATAGATTGTGATCGCGTAGCGATCCACGATCTTATCCATGGTTGAACAAGCCCGGGGTAATAACAAGGAAATATCTTTTTCAGCGGTTTTTGCCAGAAGTGCAATCGAGTGGAATGCACTTTTCTCAGG
>JAHJLI010000210.1 GCA_018821785.1 Pseudomonadota bacterium | reverse complement strand
CGAGCATGTTGTTGAAGTCGTGGGCTATTCCACCCGCCAGTCTGCCGATTGATTCGAGTTTCTGCGCCTGCTGCAACTGATCTTCGAGCTTTGATCGCTCCAATTCGGCGTTTTTCCGTTCGGTGATATCACGAACAACCGCCATGATGACAGGTCGGCCGCCCTCGTCGATAATATTGGCATTGATCTCAACCGGAAACTGTTCCCCGGATTTTTTCACATGAACCGCCTCAAAAACCAGATGACCATTCTCGCGAAGATTACCTCGGTGGTTCGCGGCTCCGAGCCTGTCATTGAACTCCTTGCTGTTGATGTCGCTGGCCGTGAGTTTTTTGAACTCCTCTCTGGTATAGCCATAACGTTCACAGGCAATGTCGTTGACTTCGATGAAGGGAGCAAAGCCAGCCTCCTGGAGGGGGTGTACCAGGACCGCATCATTGATGGCGCTGAAAAAGGTTTGGAAACGTTCGGCGGATTCGCGAAGAGCCTGTTCGGCCATTTTCCGCTCGGAGATATCTTCGAGGGTAGCAATGACTCTGGTAGGATTCTGTCCGGGGTTTACCGGGTTGAACATGACCCGAAGACAGGTGGTTTTTCCGCCTGTCACTGAAGTGTAAAAATCCTCAAAGGAGGACAGTTCGCCGGCCAGGGCCTTCTTAGTCGCTTTTTGCATCGACGGAGTGGTTTGCCGGGCGGTGTTGAATCCGATAAGGCGGTCTCGGTCTGCCCCCATCAGCTCAAGAAACCTGCCATTGCAGTCAAGGATTGTCCCGTCGGTATCGAAGTAAATCATTCCGAGCGGCGAATTTTCAAAAATAACGCGGTGTTTGAGCTCGCTCTCCTTAAGGGCCTTTTCGGCTTGCCGGTGGATGGTGATATCGCTGAATTCGGCAACGCGGACAATCTTTTCTTTGTAGGGAATGTCCTTGCCCTGAATTCTGATATCAATGATGGTGCCGTCTTTTTTTTGTCCCTGTGCGGTATAGGGGTGGGGATACTTGTCCCTGAACTTATGAAACACATCCTGTCGGCACTCAGGCGCAATCAGCTGAAAACCGTTGGTGCCGATAAGTTCTTCACGGGAGAATCCTGACATTTCCACCAGGGCGTTGTTACACTCAAGGATTATACCATTGTCATGGATACAGAGTCCTGTGAAGGAGGCGTCATGCAGGGCTCGAAAACGTTCTTCGCTGTCGCGGAGTCGGGCCTCTATTTCTTTGCGATCGCTGATATCAACGGCAATTTCCAAGCGGACAAGGCGGCCGTCCGGCCAGCGGATGGCCTGATCTCGACATTGATACCAGCGTCCGGTTTTGGTGTTGCGAAACTCCCAGATATAAGGCGGGTTGGGCTGATTTTCTCCGTTTAGCAGGCGATCGTTGGTGCAGAAGGGACAGGGCTCGGTTTGCTCGGATTGCAGGGTGGCCCAGCAGATATCGCCGACCTTGGCCCCGGAAGTTTCCCTGACCTTGGTGTTCATGAAAAGTAACTCGTGGCTTTCCATGTCGGCTACGTAGACCGCTGCATCGAGAGAGTCCATGGCTGCTAGAAATTGAGCATTGGCGGCACGGACTGACGCTTCTGCTTTTTTGATCGGTTGCAAGTCCACATCGATGCAGAACATCTCCTTGCGGCCGTTTGTCTCATACAGGACATGGGAAGAGAAAACCGGAACATCCTGGCCATGTTTGTCTGTTAAAAGCAGTTCCCCGGCCGGAATAGCCTCTCCGCCATCTACCCATCCGTCAACCAGACGAATAACCTCTTCCCTCATTGCGGCAGGAATGATGAGATTTTCTAGCTTTTGTCCCAATGCCTCCCGCGCACTGTAGCCATAGAGTATTTCACTGGCAGTATTCCAGAAGGTCACCTGCCGGTTCTCGTCATAGCCCTGGATAGCAACGCCTGAGACATCCTCGAGGATCTTCCTGAAGCGATGGTGACTGCCCTGCGGTCGCCCCTCAATTACCAAGGTGGCTTCAGCCCGGAGTTTTTCTACCTCTTGCTGCAGTTCGGCATAGGAGGGTTTTTTGATCATCTCGGTGTCCTTGAGTTGTGCTTTTAGTTTTGCAGTGCAGATGTCATTTAACTGCCACACGGGTTTCTGAACCGTTCTCGGAATAATCTGGATGGCGCTCAATGTTGAAAACGGCTGGCACTCCATAGAGTGTATGTTGCTAAAAAGAAGAAGTCAAATATTCTACCGCGGCAGGATATTTACCGGCACTTGGGTTGAGTTGGAAGCCTTTGCATGCCGGGGTTGATGTTGGGTGGGAATAAAAGTAAATACTAAAATACTAAAATAGACTTGCTGTTTGTCTGGATTGGCGATAAACTCATCCAAAATACTTGAAGAAAACCGGGATGAGTAGGTTCACGAAATTCGATTAAAAAACAAGAAACGAATTTCAAAGGTACTCATGGTATTAATGTGTCGGCTGAGGAAAAAGGAATGGGAAAAATGCCTGTTTATCGGACTTAGGGAGCAATGCGATGGAAAGCGGAGTGATTACCACGGATATGATGGTCGTTTTCTTTCTTCTCGGCCTGGCCATTTTTCTTTTTGTCACAGATCTCTTGCGAGTCGACCTCGTTGGTCTATTGATGATGGTGCTGCTGCCGCTGACAGGAGTGCTGTCAGCGGAACAGGCCATTGCCGGTCTCAGTTCCAATGCAGTGGTATCGATTATCGCGGTGATGATCATTGGGGCAGGTCTGAACAAAACAGGAATCATGAACGAGGTGGCCGCTCAGATAATCAAGGTTGTCGGCCACAGCGAGAACCGGATCCTGGCGGTCATATCGCTTACGGTCGCCTTTATATCAAGTTTTATGCAGAATATCGGGGCTGCAGCCCTGTTTATGCCGGCTGCTATACGGGTGAGTCGACAGCTGAATTTTTCTCCCAGTCGTGTTTTGATGCCCATGGGCTTTTGCGCCATAATCGGCGGATGTCTCACCTTGGTCGGTTCCAGTCCTTTGATCATGCTCAACGATCTCATGCAAGGTTGGTGGGCGAACAACCAGAGTGCCGTTCACAATCAAACCTTCGTGCCCTTTAAATTATTCAAGGTGACTCCTATCGGTATTGCCCTCTTGGTCTCCAGCATTCTCTATTTTATTTTCCTTGGCAAACGGCTTTTGCCATCGACGAGTGTCGAACTTCAGGAGGGCAATGCTGATAAACGGCTGCAGGAAATATATGGCGAGGAGGTGGGGCGTAGTTATGAACTGTCGGTGCCGGCTTTTTTCCCGAGTCATACCCTCGGCGAACTGGAGATACGGCCCAAATACCACGTCACTATTGTTGGTATTGCCAAAAATAATGGATATCAGAAGGAACTTGCGCCGACGAAAGATTCGTTGATCGAGGCTGGGGATATTCTTTGGGTGATCAGCGCTGAAAAAAATATCAGTCGTCTGGCAGAGGAACAGGGGTGGGTAGTTAAAGAGGAACACGAGGTGTTTGCCGAAGAGAACTATCCAGATGAGTCCGGGATAGTGGAAGGCGTGGTTATCCCGCATTCCAATCTCAGCCAGCACACCATGGAGGAATTGCAATTCCGTCACCTGTTTCAGGTTAATCCTCTTGCCATAGTTCGGGGCGATCTGATTATCATGGATGCTATAAACGTCACTGAGTTGCAACAGGGTGACACAATCCTGATGCAGGGGCGCTGGAAGCAGTTTCGGCTCCTTGCCGATCAGATGGATATCGTCATCATTAACGACATCCCAGGGGAAGAACTGAAGCCGGAGAGAAAACGATGCGCTGTCTTCTTTCTTCTGATGGCTCTGACCCTGGCTCTCGGCTTCGAGGTGAAACTCTCAATCGCCCTTCTTACCGGGGCCCTGGGGATGATCCTGACTAAAATTATCCCGGCAGACCGGGCGTATGAGGCGGTTGATTGGCGAACGGTATTTCTGCTCTCAGGCCTCATTCCCCTGGGGACCGCCTTCGAAATAACGGGTACCGCTGCCTTTATAGCAGAGAAGACCTTGGCTGCGGTGGGCACGCCAGGGCCTTTGCTTCTCCTGCTGGTAATCGCCCTGTTGACCTCGTCTTTTTCGCTGGTGGCCTCGAATGTCGGGGCGGTGGTATTGATGGTTCCTTTGGCTATGACCATGGCATCAACCATTGGCGCCGATCCGATGGTTGCAGCCCTGGTAGTGGCTGTTTCCGCTTCAAACACCTTTATTTTGCCGACGCATCAAGTGAATGCCTTGATTATGCGAGCTGGGAACTATAGGACCATGGATTATATCCGCACGGGTCTTGGGATGTCGGTAATATTTGTCGGCGTTTTGATGCTGTGCGTTAAGTTCATGTTTTTATAGTCATCCTCCTCGTAAACAGGGCGTTTTTTCTATGTGACTTTTGGCAATATGGATTTATACAGCTGTCTGAGGTGGGCAAATATCCAATAACTTTACGGCCTTGTCAAACGTCTTCCAGCCATGCCGGATGCCGGCGGGGATAAAATAGCTTTCATGAGCCGCCAGTATCTTACGCTCATCGCCCACGAACATCTCGATTTTTCCGGCGATGACCATGCCGCACTGGTCAAAGACATGGTCGTGGCCGGTATCTTCCTTGCCCGCAGCTATCTCCATGCATACCATGATCAAACTTTTGCCAATTGCCGCTTTACTGTTTACGCCGGGTCGGAACTCTTGCAGTTGCAGGTTGTCAACATTCCAAAAAGTCATATCTTTCTCCTTGTCTTGGTTTTTTTTGAACTGTCATCAAATACTTTTGGGATAATACTATCGTTTTCTTCATGGGTAATTATATTTGCTCAAACCTACAGAAAAGTATAGTTTTTCTTGATACAAATTGTGGGGTTCAGTATCTGGCTGGTATGATGAGGCTGGATGTGAACACCATTGCTGTCCACCCTTAAGCCCCTATTCTTCTGTCATGACCACATTAACGATTCCTTCCCTGTCAGGCGCGCTGGCGTCGATGATTCCCGAGTATCCTCATGCCGCAGCGGTGACCTTGGCGATGCGTCCGCTGCTGCACCCCATGTTTCAGACACTTCCGGACGGTATTTCCGAATTCACATTCGCCAATATCTACCTGTTCAGGGCTGGGCATCATTACGAGATGACGAGGCTGCCCGATGGCAGTCACGTCATACTCGGCAAGGACGGGGACAGGCGGTTTTTTATGTTGCCATTCGGACTGCCGGACAAGTCGCTATTGTATACCTTGATGGCTGACCACGGGAGGATGAAATGCGTATCCACAACCCAGAAGCCGCAGTTGGAAGCAATGGGATTTGTGGTTGTCGAGGATAGAGACAACTTTGATTACCTCTACCTGCGCCGGGAACTGGCAGAGCTCACCGGCAGAAAATTTCAGAAAAAAAGAAATCTTATTAAGGCATTTATTAATAATTTCAATTATGAAGGGCGCCCCCTGCTTGATGAATATCTCCCGGACGCTTTGGCAATTCTTGAGTCATGGCGACAAGAACACGACTCTCCCGGTGATTATATTGCCGCCAGAGAGGCCTTGGAAAAAAGCGAGGAACTTCAGCTTTGCGGCGGTATCTATTATGCCGACGGCCAGCCTGCCGCCTATTCGCTGGGGGAGGAGTTGGCCTGTGGCACCAGCTTCGTCATTCATTTCGAAAAGGCTCTCAATTGTTACAAAGGCTTATATCAGTTTGTCAATCAAGCCTTCGCTTCGATCATCAGTGATCCCTACACCACCCTGAATCGGGAACAGGACCTCGGTCAGGAAGGCCTCCGCCAAGCCAAACTCAGTTACCGACCAACCGGGTTTGTCGAGAAGTTTTGCGCCATCTTGCCTCCTGTGGCAGGGTGATGCATGAGCTGATTCTCGTCGTGATGGTGCACTACGGTTGGATGTGTCATTGGGGCAGGGATTGGTTGGTTTTTACCCCAGAGGGCTGCTATTGGGCAAGGTAGCCGCCATCAACAGGAAATGAAACACCGGTGACAAAAGAAGCGGCATCGGAACAGAGCCAAACAACCGCCTGGGCTATTTCTCCGGGAATTGCCACTCGACCCAAGGGATGGCGTTCCGCCCATATGCCTTCCATGTCGCCATTCAGCTGCAGCATTGGCGTTCTGGTGGCGCTCGGGCAGACAGCGTTGATGCGGATATTCTTTCGTCCGTATTCGAGTGCTGCCGCTTTGGTGAGTCCGATGACGCCATGTTTGCTGGCGACATATGACGAGACCTCTGGCGCACCCACAAGTCCGTATGTCGATGCGGTGTTGACAATGACACCTCCGCCCTGTCTCAGCATATAGGGGACTTCATGTTTCATGCAGAGCCATACACCTTTCAGGTTGGTATTCACTACTCGGTCCCAGTCCTCCTCGGTACATTGCTCCAGCCCTCCTTTGTGGGTGATCCCAGCGTTATTGAAGGCGATGTCCAACCTGCCGAATTTGGCTGCGACAGTTGCAAGGGCCCGCGTCACATCGCTCTCTTTTGAGACATTCGTTCGAACGAATAGTGCATCGGCTCCCATTTTTTTAAGCTGGCAAGCGGTGTCTTCACCACCTTCAATGTCGATATCGGCCAGAGTCACGCGGGCCCCGTGTTTGGCGAATTCCAGTGCGGCAGCTCTGCCAATTCCTGAGCTTCCACCGGTGATGAAGACTACCTTATCCTGCAGCGTTATCATATATCTGGTCTCCTGTTTGATTGATGTGGCTGGGCATGATGTACTCAGCTTCGCTTTAGCAGAAACACCCCCTATAAATATAGCGCCAATCAGAGGCGCAACAACAGGTGGGATACAGGACACCTTGCAGATTAGTTGACAGCAGTTCCTGTCCGGATGGGCGGCTAATAGCGATAATTCCCAGCAATCCGATGATCAATCCAATTATTCTTTGCCCACTTAGTCTTTTGGCATATCTTTTGCGGTATCCCTATAATAGTGAGGATTGGTTGATTCGGTCGCTGTGTTCTTTTGCTGAAGTTTACCGACGATTTCTCCAGGCAAGGTGGCAATGCTCTTTCCTGTCATGAAGTGATAACCATAAATAATTCCTAGAATTGGAATAAGATAGATCGCGATTTTTTTTAATAATTCAAGCATGTTTTACCTTGTATGTGAGGTTTTCTGTAACTTTGCGGCCTCTTTGAAGCCGGCACACTTTTTCTGCTCTCTTTGTAACAGATGGCTTTTGCACCAGCTGAAGTATAGAACTCGTTGACGAGGTTACGTCAAGCGAAGTTCTCACTGCTTTCGAAATTATAGGACATGTGCTTAACTGAGAATGGCAGGTGTGGGTAGTTTCTGGTTTCCCCATCTTTGAAGCCTAGCTTTCTATACCAGCGCAGTAAGACTTCGTGCTCGCCGATAACTCCGATGCCGATAGTATGGACGGAAGCTGCCCGGGAGAGATTAATAATGTGTTGCACCAAACGCGTGCCGACACCTTGATTGCGATGCGCAGGCAGAACGGACAGTCGATTCATATAGGCAAGACCGGTTCGTGGATTCACGAAGGCGACGCAAGCGATGCAGGCCGAGGCTTCTTCGACGATGAAGTAGCGCTGACCGCGAGCAAGATCGGCAGTAATCCAATCATCGGTGCAAAGAGACGGATGCTTTGGGCAGTTTCCGGCATGGAGTCCGAGCTTTGTCGCGACATCCTGGTTGGCTTCGCTGATGAGCATTGCCAGGGTGGTAATGTCTTCTGATGAGGCTTCTCGAATAATCATGGTTGCGTCTAAGGGTGAGGCAAGGAGGATATTGGGCTTACTGTTTCTGGGGTTCTTGTATTCTCAGCGCCAGGATTCTTGCCTCCAGCATGACACTCTTTTCATCCAAGGTAAGAAGTTTTCTGTGTTGCATGATGACCCTTCCATCAATAATAACGGTGTCCACATCAGCCCCGTTTGCAGCATAAACAAGGTGGGAATAGACATTATAGAGTGGAACCAAATGTGGACGATTCAATTCAATGAGGATGAGGTCTGCGCGTTTCCCTTCTTCCAGCGAGCCTATTTGTTTTTCCATGCCTAGAACTCTGGCACCGCCAATGGTGGCGGCCTTTACCGTTGCAAAGGCGCTCTGAGATGTTGGATCAAGTCGGGAAACCTTTTGCAGTAAGGCTGCAGCATTCATTTCCTTGAACATGCTCAGGTTATTGTTACTGGCCGCTCCGTCAGTCCCGAGGCCTACAGCAATTCCTGCTTGAAGCATTTCAGGTATGGGGGCTACACCGCTGGCAAGTTTCATGTTGCTTACCGGATTATGAGCTACGCCGACATTTTTGTTTGCCATAAGCACAATTTCTTTGGGGTTTGGATATACCGCATGGGCAGCGATTACCGTGCCGCCAAAAAAACCAAGGTTGTTCAGATGTTCAATAGGAGGGACGCCATATTTTTCGGTCACCTCAGCGACTTCTTTTGCGGTTTCTGAAACATGAATAATAAGGGGCAAACCAAGTTTGTCGGCGAGTGTTTTTGAGGATCTGAGTGTCGCTGGACTGCATGTATAGGGGGCATGCGGGGCAACTGCGATTGTGATCAGTGGGTCGTTTTGCCATGTTTTGGCAAGGTTTTCAATTATTGCAAAACTTTCTTCGGGGCTTTTACTGTCAGGAGTTGGGAAGTCGATTATCGCCTCTCCTATCATGGCCCTGACACCTGCCTTCTTGGCAGCTTGAGCAAGCTCATCCGAAAAAAAGTACATATCGCTGAACGTAGTGGTGCCAGAGTGAATCATCTCTGCCAATGCCAGATTGGCTCCAGTTCGTACCGAGTCAGCGGTGATAAATTCTGCTTCTGCCGGCCAGATGTGGGACTGGAGCCATATGTCAAGCGGGAGGTCATCAGCCAATCCCCTGAAAATTACCATTGCTGCATGGGTATGGGTATTCACCAGGCCGGGCATAATAATTTTACCAGCAGCAGTTATGGTGTTGGTAGCTTCATAACG
Source organism: Pseudomonadota bacterium (assembly GCA_018821785.1). Classification (GTDB taxonomy): domain Bacteria; phylum Desulfobacterota; class Desulfobulbia; order Desulfobulbales; family Desulfocapsaceae; genus Desulforhopalus_A. The sequence goes on along the minus strand of JAHJLI010000210.1, from coordinate 4,859 downwards.
CTCTTTTATGGTAGCCGAAGGCCCAACCGCAACAATTGCTCCGTTTTTAATAACCAGACTGCCGTCTGCTATAACGGACATTTTCGCATCCATTGTGACAATAAGGCCGTTGGTAATCATAAGATCCACTGGAGTCGTCACAGCACTTACGGACTTTCCATAGCCGAGCGACAAGAATAATGCAATTATGGACAACAGTCTTAACTTGAAGATCATCGTATTTTTCTCCTGTTGTTGCTGCCGAAGGTTGGGAATTTTTGTTCTTCGGGGATAGAGGGCGTAGTCAAATCAAAATTAAGTGTAGTATATTATGTATCCTTGTTTCCTGTCAATATATCACATAAGATAATATGGGAGATGTCCCTCTTTCTCCATTTTTCCCACTTTTTCAAAGGCACCTGCTTGGCGTACCCCCGCAAGGTGAGTGGGGTGCCAATCGATCATAAATATTCTTGGCAACCGGTTGAAATATTATAATATTGTCTTATTAATACGGAAATCATTGTTGATTTTTAAGATTCGTATGTTTTTTTATTATGGTTGGCAGAAAAACGCTCTGGCTCTAGAGTAATACTCCCCAGGGCGAGATAGCCCCGGATTTTTCCTGACCCGGGAATGACCGGATAATACTCGGGCAACTCTAAAACGTCATCAAGGAGAAGACCCATGGATGGCCAATATCCCTACGAAAAACTCGGACTTCTCTATCTTGGCCGGGAGCTTGATCTCGCCGGCGGCGCACCTTCACAGGCTCCGCTGCTTTATAAAAATAAGGACATGACCACCCATGCGGTGATCATCGGCATGACCGGCAGTGGCAAGACCGGCTTGGGGATCGGCCTTATCGAAGAGGCGATTATGGATAATGTCCCGTCGATTGTTATAGATCCGAAAGGCGATATGGGTAACTTGCTTCTGACCTTTCCGGATTGTGCACCAGGTGATTTCGCCCCGTGGATTGATCCTGCCGAGGCGGCAAAAAGGGAGATGAGCGTTGAGCAATACGCGGCCGAAACTGCCAAAACATGGAAGAATGGGCTTGCCGCCTGGGGACAGGGTCCGGAGCGCATCGCCGCTCTCCGCAGCAAGACCGAGTTGACCATCTATACGCCCGGTAGCAGTGCCGGCGTGCCGGTATCGGTGCTCGGCAGTTTTACTGCACCGGCACCGGAAGTGGCCGCCGATATTGACACTCTCAACAGTCTGGTGAGCTCAACCGCCACCAGCCTTTTGGCCCTGGTTGATATCACCGGCGATCCGCTGCAGAGCCGTGAGCATATACTTCTCAGTTCGCTGTTCCTGCATTTCTGGCGTTTAGGGCAGGATCTCAGCATGGAGTCGCTTATCGGTGGTATTGTCACCCCGCCTTTCGCGAAAGTTGGCGTTTTCCCCCTTGATACCTTTTATCCCCAGCCACAGCGCATGGCATTGGCCATGAATCTCAATAATATCCTAGCCAGTCCGTCTTTCAGCGCCTGGACCGAGGGTGAGCCGCTCGACATCCAGCGTATCCTCTATGGTGAGAGCGGATTGCCGCGCACGGCCATCTTTTCCATTGCCCATCTGAGCGATACCGAGCGGATGTTTTTCGTCACCATGCTGCTCAATCAGTTTATCGGCTGGATGCGACGCCAGCAGGGCACAGCCTCACTGAAAGCCCTGCTGTATATGGATGAGATCTTTGGCTATTTCCCACCTGTCGCCAACCCGCCGTCGAAAAAGCCGATGCTTCTTCTGCTTAAACAGGCGCGGGCCTACGGCATTGGAGTGGTGCTGGCCACCCAGAATCCGGTCGATCTTGATTACAAAGGTTTGGCTAATATTGGTACCTGGTTCGTCGGGCGTTTGCAGACCAGTCAGGATCAGGACCGGGTGGTAGAAGGTATCGCCGGGGCAAGTGACGGGAAACTGAATGTTCAGAAGGTGAGGAAACTGTTGTCGGATATGAAGGGACGCCAATTTCTTCTTAATTCCGCCCATCTTGATGAGCCGCTGCTTTTTGAAACCCGCTGGGCGATGTCCTACCTCAAGGGGCCGATTTCACAAAACGATATCAAAAAACTCATGGAGGGGAAGAAAAGACAGCCGATTGCAACCCAGGTTGTAAACGAGATTCCCTCCATGGGCGCCGTTTCCGGCCGGCTTTCAGCAAGTAACCTGCCGCCGGTTGTCGCCCAAGCAGTCGAGCAGCGTTACCATCTGCAGAATGTGGTAAGTGAGCAGGTACGTTTCGAGCCTTGGCTGGCGGCATCGGCTTCGGTCAGGTTTTTCAACGGCAGCAGAAATATTGATGTAGTCAGGGAGGTGCGAATGCGCCTCTATCTCGACGAGAACTTCCAGCGAACCGATTGGAGTGTGGCCGAGACGACGCCTTTTGCCCTGGACGATTGCCGGATAGATCCTCCGGGTGGCGGCAGTTATTACCCACTGCCGTCAATTATTGCCCAGCAGAAGGATAGCAAGGGTATTGCCAAATCCTTTGGCGATTATCTGTACCAGAACTCCCGTTTGGAACTCAGCCGGATAAAGGGCACCGCTTTCGAATCGAGACCGGATGAGAAACCCGGTGATTTCAAGGTCCGCTATAATGATTATCTGCGTCAGCAAAAAGATCAGGCCGTGGACAAACTGAGGGAAAAGTATAGGGTAAGACAGACCGGTCTTGAGCAGAAGTTGAATCGGGCCCTCGATCGACTCGATAAAGAGAAGGTCGATGTTCAATCCAAGACCACAGATTCCTTGATTTCGTTTGGCGTTGCAGTGGTTGGGGCCTTTTTCGGCAAAAAAACGCTGTCCGCCGCCAATCTTGGCAGGGCCGCGACCGGGGTGCGCAGTGTCGGCAGGGTAGTAAAGGAAAAGAGTGATGTCAAGCGGGCGGAGGAGGAGATAGAGGAGCTGCGACAGGGCATGGAGGCCCTGTCGGCCGAGATCGAACAAAAGGCTACCGAGCTTGCCGATACCTTTGATGTCGACCAGTATGAGGTCGAAACCTTTACCATCAACCCGCGTCGCAGTGATATCTTTGATGTCCGAGTGGCGCTGCTTTGGGAGATGGTCGCATGATGAAAGGGGAAATACGGACAAGCAAAGCACTCAGGCCAGTAAACGGGGTAAATACCTTGCCGAATTTCTAAGGTACTGAAGGGTTTTTCGCTTTCCGGAGAAAATGGTGTATTGTCGTTCAAGAAGCCCCTGATGCTCAGTTCTTCAGGGAACGAAGAGATGTAGAGGTTCGGAGACCTTCATATGGAAGGACTCCGGAGAAAAATAACAGACAGAATGAGGAATGGCATGGCGAAAAAAAAACAAAAACCAGGGAAAAAGACATATGAAGTTATCGCAAAAAAATATCCGAAAGTCATAAAAGCGGTTGAAGCCTTGGGCACCACCGTGCGGGGTGCAGGCCCCCTCGACGAGAAGACCAGCCATCTCATCCAGTTGGCAGCTGCTGCGGCAACCGGATCTGAGGGCGCGGTTCACTCCCATACCCGCAGGGCGAAAAAGGCTGGGGCTACTCCTGAGCAAATTTACCACGCACTTCTCCTGCTCATCTCGACTATTGGCTTTCCGCAGGCAATGGCGGCTCTTTCCTGGTGCCGCGATATTCTGGAAGATGACGATAAAGAGTAATACGGCAAAGAGACACCATATAATCGGGCGTCGGCTGACGTCCGATTTTTTTCATTCGTTTTCTTGTCGCGGCCTTTCAGCTGGGAAAAGAATAAAAACTAGCTGCGGGGTATTATGACCATCAAGCGCAGGTCGCAGACAAAAAAAAAGAAAAGTCCACCAAAACGCAAGAGGCTTGTTGCTTTGGCAGTAATCCTCTGTCTTTGTTTGGCGATTCCTGCCGGCTTCGCTATATCCCGGCTCAGTGGTGAAATTCGCCAAAGGTTTGATGGCAAGCGGTGGTCTTTGCCGGCCATTGTCTATGCGCGACCGCTGGAGGTGTACCCAGGGCTAAAGTTGTCCGCTGAGATGCTTGAAGAGGAACTGCAACTCTCTGGTTATAGGCGGGAAACCAAGGAAAAAGGCGCCGGCAGTTATGCCCGAAATGGTTCGATCATCCGTCTGGTGACCCGCGAATTCCATTATCCTTCCGGGCTCGAGCCGAGTCGGCAACTCACCATCACATTCGCCGCTGAGTATATCGCCACCATTACGACCGGTGAAAGCCGCAAGCCGGTCTCCCTCGCTCGTCTTGATCCGGCGCGCATTGGCAGCTTTCACCCGCTTATCCATGAAGATCGGCTGATCCTTTCCCGGGAGGAAATTCCTAATCTGCTTATCGAGACCTTGCTGGCAATAGAGGATCGGAATTTCTACTCGCACCACGGTATTGCGCCTCTGGGAATTGCCAGGGCTTTGCTCGCCAATATCCGGGCCGGAAAAACTGTGCAGGGTGGCAGCACCCTGACTCAGCAGCTGGTGAAAAATCTTTTCCTCAATCGGGAACGGACCTTGTGGCGTAAAGTCATGGAAGCGGTCATGGCACCCATTCTCGAATACTACTATAGCAAAGACGAGATTCTCACTACGTATATTAACGAGGTGTTTCTCGGTCAGGATGATAACCGTGCGGTACACGGCTTTGGCCTGGCCAGTCAGTTTTTCTTTCGCCGTAGCCTGCAGGATCTGAGTGCCGACCAGATCGCAGTCCTGGTCGGCATGGTCAAGGGGCCGTCCTATTACGATCCACGGCGTAATCCAGAAAACTGTCTTGCTCGACGCAACGTGGTGCTGGAAAGTATGGTGACGCGCGGTATTCTCAGCAAAGCCGCATACACCGAGGCCCTTGGTAGGCCGGTAACCGAGGTGGGTGTGCAAAAAAACGGCTTTAACCGCTTTCCCGCATATCT
>JAHJLI010000209.1 GCA_018821785.1 Pseudomonadota bacterium | reverse complement strand
TGCTCGGCGCCTCCCCTTTTCAAGTATGGCGGAGGATAGATATCCCAATTATCAGTCGGGCAATTCTTGTGGGTGCGGTATTTGCCTTTTCCATCAGCATGGGCGAGTTCGGCGCCTCGGCCTTTGTCACCCGGCCCCATACCCAGACAATGCCAGTGGCTATTTTCCGTTTCCTCGGCCAGCCCGGCGACTTAAACTATGGACAGGCAATGGCCATGAGCAGTATCCTCATGTTGGTAACCTGTTCGGGCTTCTGGCTGCTCGGCAGACTTGACAGCATAAAAAAATTCTAGAGCCATTAAAGTGAAAGATCTTAAAAACAATAACCCAACAAGGGACACCAGAAACATTCTTGAGGTGAACCACCTGTCTAACCAGTATGAAGGACAGCCGCTTCTGCAGGATATCTGTTTCTCGCTTATGCAAGGGGAAATCCTCTGCCTCCTTGGCCCCTCCGGCTCAGGCAAGACGACTCTACTCCGTTTGTTGGCAGGACTTGAAAAAGAAGAAACCGGCACAATCAAGTTTTGCGGCAAGGATATCTGTGAAGTCCCACCTCATAAACGTCATTTCGGGATGATGTTCCAGGAGTATGCCCTCTTTCCCCACAAATCCGTGCTGCAAAATGTCGCCTTCGGCTTAGAGATGCAACATTGCCAGAAAGATGAGTTGACCAGACGAGTGCAGACCGTGCTTGAAATGGTTGGCCTTACCGGCCTGGAACATCGAAAAATAGATGAGTTATCCGGCGGAGAACGACAGCGGGTCGCCCTGGCAAGAAGCCTTGCCCCGGAACCTCAACTGCTGCTCCTTGATGAACCCCTTGGATCTCTTGACAGAGCACTCCGGGACCGGTTGACCGGCGAGATACGGACGATTCTAAAATCCCTTGCGGTCACCGCCGTTTTCGTTACCCATGATCAGGCAGAAGCCTTTAGTATAGCCGACAAAGTAGCTATTCTCCACCACGGCATCCTGCAGCAATTTGACACCCCGGAAAACCTTTATCGTTGCCCGATCAACACTACCGTCGCCAGGTTCCTTGGCTTTCGAAACCTTGTTGAAGGAACTTTTGATGGAGAAGGCATGTTTCATTCCGCTCTTGGAATCTTGCCAGTAATTGCCCAAAAAAACAATTCAGGGAAGACGGTCACCCTATTGATCCGCCCTGAAGGTGCCAGGCTTGTCCAGTCCACGTCGACACTAACAGATACTGTACAGCTGTCAGGAACCATCACCGACCGGCTGTTCCAGGGCAGCACCTATAGACTCACCTTGCAGGTTGAAGAAATTTTCCTTACTTTCGATCTCCCGATCGACCCACCGCCACCCGCAATCGGCCAACCAATACAACTGTATCTGAACCCTTCAGCTCTTGTTCTGATATGCAGCTAAGCTCAATTCTTACTGAAAAACCTTTTTCAGCAAATCAGTGACCCGGGCGGCTGGATCATTACGAATTTTTGATTCTTCTTCAGCCAACCGAACAAACAATCCATCAATTGATTTTTCAGTGACATAGGTGTCCAGGTCGACAACGTAATCGCCGGCAAAAGGAAGAGCTTGAATACTTTCGGATACTGATTTGTAGGATTGAGTGACACCAACCTTGTTCATGGATTGTTGTATGATTGGTTTAAAGAGTGCTTGTAGTTTGCTTGTTGTTTTGTCTTGAAAATAGACTGTTGCCGCGTTATCCCCGCCTTTCAGAATTTTATTCGCATCTGAAAATGTCATTGCCTTTATAGCATCAACGAACAAGGCTTTAGCCTCCGGCGCTGCTTTTTCAGCCGCACGATTCATGCTGAGTTCAAACTCGTCAAGCTGCGAATTAAAACCAGTTGCACGTAAAATCTTTTCAAATTTTTGGACGTATTGGGGTAGAGGAATTTTCAGTTTCGGATTATTATAGTAACCGTTTGCTTTTGAAAGAGCCTGAACTGTATTACCAGTGCCGATCTCCAGAGCCTCCTTTAAACCACCCACAATTTCACTCTGAGATTGGCCGGAACTCCCGCTGATGGTACCCTGCACTTTTTTAAAAAGACTTCCGTAGTCAGCACCTATGGATACAAATGGGTTCACAAGAAAAACAAACACATAAAGGCCTGTAATAATAAATGTTTTACTCATCGCATAGTCCTC
>JAHJLI010000208.1 GCA_018821785.1 Pseudomonadota bacterium | reverse complement strand
CTTCTATGTCCTGGCCGTATATTTTGGGGCCGTCGGCATCAAACGCATGCGCTATGCCTTGGCCGGCGGACTTGTCGCCGACCTGGCTGGAATGATCGCGGCAGTATTCTCTGCCTATCTCTTCTTTGGTGGGCGTTTGTGAAGGGCATAGACATCATGTTCGTTTGGGTTGAAGAGCGAATTGTTTCATTGTGGCTCTTGAGCCTTCAGCGACTTGCGTCGCCCCCCTGGCAGCTGTGAATCTACGGTTGTTATGAGGGTTTGTTACTGTTGATGATATCCCGTCCGACTCGACATTTTCGCAGGCTTTCAACGAGTTTTCTGCTGGCAGTCTAGGCAGGCGGGTACACGATGCCCTGGTAGAAAAATACCTGTCACAATAACTTGTTGGCCACATAGGTCGAGATTCAACCGCCAGTATCGGACAAGCCCAGGAACAAGGGGCGTCCCGCCAAGGGTGAACAGCGAGAACCCGCCGCTAAAAAGAGACTTGATCACCAAGTTACTCAGAGTGTTGAAGAATCGATCAGCGAGTTGCCTAATGCCTGTGATCACGGGGCATGCAAAAGGTATCTCTGCATCTGAGATTTGGAGTTATCACCCTGTTTTCAGACCAACTTCTTCGACTATTTTATTAGGTTGTCAAAGATCAGATAGGCAACCAATGAATAATTTCAAGTACTGTTCATTTTGTAAGAGGCTCAATTTCCAAATAATTCTTCATATCAAGAATTCGAGAAAATAACGCTGCGGCAAAATGAATCGTACAGATTTGTATTGTTGCAATTGATCTGCTAAGCTTACAGTAACTTTAAAACAATTGGTTCATGGCTGAAAAATGAGCGGCTGTCCAATGAAAGTGCGGGGGGGGGGACGGAAATGAGAGACCCCGTCATGGTTGGATCATCAAAAATACCGTTTATCAGGGTTAGGGAGTTGAGATAGTTATATGCATGTGCCATTCCGTCATCGTCTCTCGGTTGTGCAGACCAGAAATTTTGTGCTGATTGCATTTATTCTTGGCTGTATCTCGATAGGGGTTCAGATCCAAGCGGATCTCATACAGGCACGGCGGGAAAGCAGTTCGACAATACAACAGATACTTCAGCTTCAGCAAAAGGCTACATCTCATGCCGCATGGAATTATAATCGCCAACTCGCTGCAGATGTGCTTGCTGACTTATTTAATTATACTCCTATACTTGAGGCGACAATCACCAGTGACCTTGACGTGATCCTGGCTCATAGAGAACGGGCAACTGTCGGATTCACCAACCTCGACTGGTTGGGACATAAAGTTCTTGAGACTACCGAGTTTCAGAGCCAGCTCTACGTTCAGGGGAAAAAGGATGCCGTCGGAACACTTACCATCCGGATAGACAGCAATCTCATTGCCAAACCTTTTTTTGACCGCACCATCCGCAACATCCTGTCCACCACCATTCCTCTTATCATCCTGGCAGTTGTGCTGGTTTTGGTGTTCTATTACAAGATCACCAAACCTCTCTTTCATCTGTCTTCACGTCTGACTGAAGTCGACACCGAAAATCCAATGCATTCGCCTATGGAGATCCCTGCAGGACATACAAGCGATGAATTAGGACTGGTAGTTTCGACAACCAACAACCTTCTTTCTAAGTTCGATCAACTACTTATCAGGCACAGGGCAACAGAGCTTAAATTGCGGGCGACGCAAAAGAAATATCGCGCCATATTTGATAATGCTATCGAAGGTTTTTACCAAACAACACCGGATGGTCGTTTTGTTACTGCTAACTCGGCCATGGCACATAATATAGGCTATGACACGCCTGAAGAAATGATATCCGATATTACAGATATTAGTCAGCAGCTCTATGTTGATAATCGTGATCGGGAAATATTTCTCGAGATCCTGCAAGAAAATGGCTTTGTCGCCGGTTTTGAAACCAGATTTCACCGTAGAGACGGTACTGTTATCTGGGTGAGCGAACATGCCCGCATCGTTCGCGATAGTGAAGGGGGAATTCGTTACATTGAAGGTACAGCCTCCGATATTACCCATGTTAAGGAGGCAGAAGAGGAACTGAAACGCTATCGTGAACATTTAGAAGACCTGGTTGAGAAGCGCACCGTGCAACTTGAGGATGCTGTAACAAACCTCTCCCTCGCCCGTGACGCCGCTGATGCCGCCAACCGTGCCAAGAGCATGTTTTTGGCCAACATGAGTCATGAGATCAGAACGCCCATGAACGCGGTTCTCGGTTTTGCTCAACTTCTAGCACGTGATCCATCCTTATCACCACAGGCTCACAGCAAGGTTACCACTATCATGAAAAGTGGTGATCACCTGCTCTCCATCATCAACGAGATTCTCGAGATGTCCCGAATTGAGGCGGGCAAGGTTGAGGTCCACACCGAATCAATCGACCTCCATGGTCTCTTGGACGATATCGGAGTCATGTTTCATATGCGGGCAATTGAAAAGGGATTGCTTTTTACCCAAGAATCAGCCCCTGATCTTCCCCGTTATATCATTACCGATCTCAGCAAGGTGCGCCAGATCATGATCAACCTTCTTGGAAATGCGGTCAAGTTTACAAAGGTTGGTTCCGTTAGCATGCGTGCTTTTTCTGCCGAAAACGATCGGATAGCCATTGAAATACTGGATACCGGCATTGGTATAACCTCTGAAGAGCAGGAAAAGCTTTTCCTTCCTTTTGAGCGGACCCGCAGCGGTGAACAGACTGCCGGGGGAACTGGACTTGGACTTGCCATCAGTCGTAAGTACGCTCATTTATTTGGTGGTGAAATTAGCGTAAAAAGCCAGCCAGGTAAAGGCAGCTGCTTTCGTTTTGAGTTTTTTGCACCATCGACGACAACCGTGCCAATGAGTGAGGAAACTCCACATCGTGTCACGGCCATTCACCCCGGCCAAGGAGATTTCCGTGTCCTGGTAGTAGATGATCAGAGCATCAACCGAGATCTGTTGCGGCAGATGCTGGAACCGCTCGGCTTTTTAATAGACGAGGCCTCAGATGGTCAAGAAGCAATCGAAAAAGTAAAACAACTGAAACCACACATTATCCTCATGGACCTAGTCATGCCCGGAATGGGAGGAGGAGAGGCGACACGGATCCTTCGCCACACATATACACAGGAGTCGCTCACCATAATCGGTATCACTGCCAGCGCCTTCGGAGTTGAAAAACAGGCGTTTATCGACTCAGGAATCGATGCCTATATCGCCAAGCCGTTCCAGATACAAGAGCTGTACGATGTGTTGGCCCACCATGCCAATATTGTGTTTGAAACTGAGGAAAATGCAGAACTATCGATCACTCAGAAAAACATTAAGATGCCTGTTCTTGAGAAGATGTCCCCTGAGTGGTGCACGTCATTTAGGGCGGCACTGACCAGAAAGAGTATCACCAACATCCGCAAACTTGGGGAAGAGGCCCAGGGGATCGACCCGTTGCTCTCATCCTGGATACTGGAACGGGTTGCGTTGTATGATTTGAACGGATTAAGTAAATTGACAGAAGGCAATGAATCGGGAGCGAACCATGGATGACAAGCATGTTGTTCTCATAGTCGACGATATCCCTGAGAATCTGAGGGTTTTAGGCGACATGATTGAGCAGGAGGGGTATGAGGTGCTGGTCGCCACCAACGGCCAGGATGCCCTTGATGATGTGGCTAGAGCGACTCCCCTACCTGACCTTATCCTGCTGGATATCATGATGCCCGGGATGGATGGTTACGAGGTGTGCAGGCGCCTGAAAGCCGACCCCGAATTCATGAAAATTCCGGTTATCTTCATAAGTGCTCTGGGCATGGCTGAACAAAAGATACAAGGATTCCATGCAGGAGCTGTGGATTATATCACCAAACCTTTTCAGGTCGAAGAGGTTGTCGCCAGAGTCAATACTCACATTGAGTTGAAGCTGTGTCGAGACGATCTACAATCTCTTGTGAAAAAGCAAACTCACAAATATCTCCTGGCAAAAGAGGCGACTATCGCCAGCATGGCTACTATTGCAGAATTTCGCGATCCTGAAACCGGCGGCCATATCCAGAGGACCAAGCATTACGTAAGGTTATTGGCGGAAAATCTCAATCCATTATTGCCAGATCCCATGAGTCCCGACAAAATTGAGCTGCTTTTTCAATCCGTACCACTTCATGATATTGGTAAGGTTGGTGTTCATGATGCAATCCTCTATAAACAGGGCAAGCTCACGGAAATGGAATTCGAGGAGATGAAGAAACACTGTCAATACGGGAGTGAGGCCATTATGCGAACGGAAGCAATTCTCGGCTCAAGTTCGTTCATGCAATATGCGCGCGAGTTGGCGGAATTCCACCATGAAAAATGGGACGGATCTGGGTATCCCCATGGTTTAAAAGGAGACGAGATACCTTTAAGTGCCCGCATGATGATGCTTGCAGATATTTATGACGCCTTAATCAGCAGACGCTCCTATAAGGAACCTTTATCACATGAAGCGGCTTTTAAAATCATCACCGAGGGAGATGGGCGCACAATGCCGGAACATTTTGCCCCTGATGTATTGAAAATTTTCCTGGCAGTACATCTCGAATTTGCTCGTATTGCAAAAATGTTCGAATAAACCGTGCGGCACCACTGTCGGTGATACGCAACGAAATGTTCCATTCAGCCTAATTGCCTTTGCATCATCTCGGAAAAACTGACGCCCCTATCCTTCCCCAGGCGTTTGGCCTAAAACGAGGCATGGTCGGCGTTACCCAGCAGTTCTTCAAGGGTCCTGGCATCACTCCGGGATAGGTTGCAATACCACTGCTAACGGTGATATGAACGTTCAATTCACAGAACGTCAGAAAACTCGCCTGTTCAATTGATACACGGATCATTTCCATAAGCCGTCCGCCTTCCGTGCGGTCAAGGCCAGGCATGACCAAAACGAATTCATCGCCTCCGCAACTTACTCCGTAACACCTATCCGGCAGCAGCGGCACTATGATTTCCGCGAGTTCGGCGACGGTACTGCTTCCAGCCGTTGAGGTGGCCATGGGTTTCTACCTACGACCTTCTTTAAACTGTCGATATCGATGACTCGTAACGCCCAGATCATGTTTTTGGTGATCAACGCCTCCTCTGTGACCCTTCTGCGGGTGACCATATTCACCTACCGGGCGCAGATGGTGGAAACCATGAAAACTTTCGGCCCGGACAGCTTCGCCGGTAGCCTGTCTGCGATTGTTCAGGGCAGCACAGAGACCACCTTCTATGTCCTGGCCGTATATTTTGGGGCCGTCGGCATCAAACGCATGCGCTATGCCTTGGCCGGCGGACTTGTCGCCGACCTGGCTGGAATGATCGCGGCAGTATTCTCTGCCTATCTGTTCTT
>JAHJLI010000207.1 GCA_018821785.1 Pseudomonadota bacterium | reverse complement strand
GAGAAGTCGTTTTTTTCATTGTTTTTCCTCCTGTGAAAATGAGAGTAATCCTCACCCCGGACAATCAGCGTAAGGAAGGAATAATGTACATCGCCATGCATATAGCCGGGGTTCTACCCGGACTACTTCTGTACAGCTTTGTACGTTAGTAACCAACTTGGAACAAACACAAATAATTTCCTTTTCGTTAAAATTTTTTAAATTGACACCGGAGCCAACCGCAAAAGCTTGGATAGGGCTGTTTTAAAGGGAAACATGGTTTGAGATTTGTGTATGAGAACCTTTTAGAGACGGGTACAAGCAACATGTATGCCAGGCTGAATTTGGGTTTCGAAATTTGCCAATTTTTAATTATTCTTAAATTGTATCGATGTCTTAGGAAATATTGGAAGAGACATGATATGGTCGGCAGAAGCTGTGGAAAATTGATCATATCATCAAAATATCTCTTTGTGCTGCTGATAATTCATTGAGAATACCGATTTATATCGGGGGCATGGGCGGTATTTTGAGTATTTCATCACATTTTCATCACAACACCAACTCCTTCCTATAATTCTTTATTTTTCAGGACCTGGAGCTTGTTTCTCTTTGAGTTTCGCCTGGGAGAAGGCTTATAATGAAAGCTGAGTGGAATTTCTACGGAGGATGAAATGCAGGATCAATTGCTAAATAAACTCCTGAAGCTGTCCAATGACTTTATTCTGGTGCTGGATAGAACAGGCGGGGTCATCGAGGTGGGGGATCATCTTCGTGCCGCTCTTCTCGAGCAAGGGGTTGACGGAGAGGAGTTGGCCGCCATGGTGGAGGAACATGCCGGGCAGTTGTCTATGCTCGACACGGTGTCTTTGTCTCTCGATAAAAAAGCCGTGCTTTCCTTGCCATTCTCGGTGGTGTTTCGCGATCAGGGTCGTATCATCCTGCTGGCCTCCGACCGCAGGCCGTTCCTGGATTTGGCCAGTCAGATGCGCCACAGTCGGGACCGGGAAGAATCCTTTCGCGAAAAGGACGAATTGGTGCATGTCCTCCTTGATGAATCCAGCGATCCTATTTTCAGTTTTGCCGCCGATGGAACCTATCTTTATATTAATAGAATATTTGCCGACACTATCGGGCGCCAACAGCAGGATGTTATCGGCAAAAAGATCTGGGATGTTTTTTCCAAAGAAGAGGCGGATAAGCGATTCGCCATGGTCAAGCAGGTTTTCCAGACCGGCGAGACTGGAACTATCGAAGTCAGGGTACCTATGCCGGGAGGCGGCGAGAAATATTTTTTTACAACCGTAAAACCGGTAAAAAATGAGCTCGGCTCAGTTAAATTTGTTATTTGTATTTCTAAAGATATAACTGAATTGCGTAAGGCTCGGGATGAAATCGCCGTGCTACGGGGAATCATCCCCATTTGTGCCTCATGCAAAAATATCCGCGATGATAAGGGCTACTGGCAGCGAATTGAGGATTATATCGCTAGTCGTTCAGAGGCGGAATTTTCCCATGGCCTCTGTCCGGATTGCGCGGTCAAGCTTTACCCCGAATATATTGATTCCCACCTGCTGCAAAAAATTCGAAGAAAGGTGTGAATTTTCGAAGGTTGTGATGTGGATCACCGAGGCAACTGCTGCCGCCGCAGAAGGGGAGGAAGTGCCTTCCGCAGATATACAGAAAACTCTATGAATTAAACCGGATAATGCTCAACAAAACCGCTAAATAGTTCATTGAGGAGCAGGTTATTCATGGGGTAAAGCGATTATTTCTCACATAGAGAAATGCCCATCAAAGAAATTACCTACCATATGGGCTTCAGTGAACCTACCAATCTGGTCAAGTTTTTCAAAAAGTACACCAGCATCATTACGGCTGCCTTTGATGAACTCTTGTAATACAAGCATGACGGATGATCCGACAAGGGCTGGTAACCTAAAGAATACTGCTGCCAACAAAAATATCTGCTGGCAAAAAAAAAATGGGAAAATGCAGACATTTGCCTTGTTGGGGAAAGAAATATTTTAATTGTATAGAGTCAAGGGTGACAAAAAGGTCAATACTCTGAAAAGGGTTGAAGTCCGTAAGACCCTCTGGCCCTGTCGCAATGGATGTTACGAATGTTGTTTTCCCATGACGGCTTGAATGCCTGACATATTGATGGCCGGCTTCCATAGATCGTACATTTGACACGAAAACCCACCTTGCCTTCCAAAGCAATACATCGAGGGGTTATTCCCTGGGTGCCTTTCATGTATCTTTGGGTGCTGTTTAAAAAAAGGGTCATGTCTAGGGGAACCATCCTGCCTGAGACAACATTTGTTTCAGCGTCAGGAAATGAAACCCTGAAATAAGCACAACAGGCACCGCATGCCATACATGTGTTGTTTTCCATTTGGCCGGCTCCTTTCTCAATGAGAGATTAGTCATTATTGAGTGTTATTTCCAAGTATTTTTTTATCATACCAGCCATCAAAGGAAATCAGTTCAGGGTGTTCTGCAAACGAGGTAAAGTCTTAAATAATTGGGTCATCCATGGTAAGTTTTGTCAAGGGGAAAACGGAGATTTCCCATGAGTCGACAGTTTGGTTATTGGGAAAAGCCTTGGGCCGCACCTTGGGGTGTGCTGCATGGAGACGGATGCGAAACTCCGTCTCCATGTCCTGTAGATCTTTCGTTGGTCAGACCACACCCTGGTCGATCATCGAATTGACGACTTTGACAAAACCGGCAATATTTGCGCCCACCACATAGTTGCCTGGAGCTCCGTAGTGATCGGCGGTCTCCTTGCACATGCGGTGGATATTGTGCATGATGCCCTTCAAGCGCTTGTCTACCTCTTCGCGCGGCCAGTTGAGACGCATCGAGTTCTGCGACATCTCAAGACCGGAGACTGAGACTCCGCCGGCGTTGGCGGCCTTACCCGGTCCGTATAGGAGCTTGTGATCGAGAAAGATATTGACACCTTCCGGGGTGGTCGGCATATTCGCCCCTTCTGCGACTGCCGAAATCCCGTTGTTCACCAGATTCTGGGCATCGCGGTCGTTGATCTCGTTCTGGGTGGCGCTCGGGAAGGCGCAATCAGCCTTGTGGTTCCACAGCGGATTATAGCCGAGGCTCTGATCGATAGCAGTAAAGGTTGCCTCTGGGTACTTGTCGACATAGGCACTGACCCTGCCGCGCCGGAAGTTTTTCAAATCCTTCAAAAAGGTTAGCTTAGCCCGATCGATGCCCTGCGGATCAAAGATATAGCCGGAAGAGTCGGAACAGGTGAGCGGTTTGGCCCCCAAGTCGATGAGTTTTTCGATAGTGTACTGGGCGACGTTGCCGGAACCGGAGACCAGGCAGTCTTTGCCTTCCAGGCTTTGACCCTGGGTGGCCAGCATCTCGGCGG
>JAHJLI010000206.1 GCA_018821785.1 Pseudomonadota bacterium | reverse complement strand
GACCATCCTGCTCGTCGAGCAGAACGCCCTCATGGCCCTGTCCATCGCCCATCGCGGCTATGTCCTGCAGACCGGAGAGATCACCGTCACCGATTCGGCAGTGAACCTCAGAAGCAACAAAGCCGTGCAGAAGGCCTACCTTGGTATTACCTGAGGTCACCCCGGATACTTGTCGGCGATATAGTCCTTGAGGTACCTGTTCTCTACGGCCTTTTCCTTGAGCAGGGCCTTGACTACATCGCCGATTGACACCAGCCCCTTGAGTTCCTTGCCTTTCATAATGGGCACGTGGCGAATTCTGTTTTCAGTCATGATCGCCAGGATATAGTCGACAGAGTCGTCTTCTGTGCCGACAATCAGATTGGTGGTCATAATTTCGTCAACCGCCATAGTTTTCAGTTTTTCGAGATGATTGACCACCGCCATCAAGACATCACGAGCACCGATGATGCCAAGGATAGTGTTGTTTTTGTCAACTATCAGCAGGGAGCCGATACGATTCGCTGAAAAAATCGACATGGCGTCAATAACGCTGGTACCATTTTCAATGGTGACAACTCGATTTCCTTTTGCTGCCAAAATATCTTTAACTTTCATTTTGTGGGCTCCCGACTTGGAATCTGTGGGCAGGCAAACAATAGTTCAGTGCCGAATGTTCACGTTCAATTTAAATGACGATAGGATAAATGCCAATGGCGAATACACAGAACACCAGAATGAAGGTACAGGCGGTCGCAAAAACTGATTCCTTTGTCTCAAAGGTATCCTCGGTTTTGTGAAAATACATGTTAATGATCAGTCGCAGGTAGTACCACATAGAAAGGATACTGCTGACGATTCCAAGGATGGCAAGGGCCATATGATCTGCCGCGATGGCGCTGGTAATCACATAGAATTTTCCCATAAAACCAGCAGTCGGAGGAATGCCGGCCATGGAGAGGAGAAAAACTGTAATTGCCGCAGCCGAGTAAGGTCGAACTTTGGCAAGGCCTTTGAAATCATCAAAAGTACAGCGCTTTTCACCTTCACCGCCAAGATAGGCAAGGGCGGCGAACATTCCAAGGGTTCCAGCAGCATAGGCGGCCAGGTAGTAAGCGATGACGCTACCAGTAAAATGCTCGGTACTGATGGCAACAAGGGCTATGAGCAGATATCCGGAGTGGACGATACCGGAGGCGGCCAGCATCCTTTTCAAATTGCTTTGGCCAATGGCGATCAGGTTGCCGCCGAACATGGTAAGGACAGAAATATAGAAGAGAAATGTCACCCAACTGCCGTGTAATCCGCTGTTTTGCGCAAGAAAGTTGGCAAAGACGGTGAAAATTGCGGTTTTCAACGCGGTGGCCATAAAGCCGGTGACCGGAGTGGAGGCCCCATCATAGACATCAACAACCCAGGCATGGAAGGGAAAAGCCGCAGCTTTGAAGAGAAGCGCGACAAAAATGAAAAAGGTTCCCCCAAGTATAAGAGGTGCTGTCGCCGAATTGGCAGCACAGAATGCACCGATTTCGACAAACTTGGTGCTCTTTACCCCGCCATAGATGAGCGCCGTTCCCATGGTGAAAAAGGCACCGGCGAAGGCCCCGAGCATGAGGTATTTCAATACTGCTTCAGCTGCCTTAACATTCGACCGGTTGTAGCCGACGAGGACGTAAATGGCAAGAGACATGATTTCCAGGGCAATAAAACTGGTAATAAGCTCCTGGGACAGGGTCAGGAGAAGCATTCCACAGGCCCCAAACATCATGATCGCATAAAATTCCAAGCTGCTAAAATGATTGACCTTGAAATAGCTATGGGTGGTCATGGCGGTAAAGAAACCGCAGGCGAGGATAATCAAACTCGCCGCCTGCGTGAAGTTGCTCGCTGCCAGCATGCCGTTGAAGACATTGTTGAAAATGACAATTGTTGGGCCGCAGCCGACGAGCAGCTGGACAAAAAAGGCCACGGCGAAAAAACCCATACTCAGATAGGAAGCCGTCTCCAGGCGACTTTTTTCAAAAGCGGCGAGAAGCATCAAAATGATGGCCCCTGAACTGATGATGAGAAGGGGGAGCAATGATAAAAAATCGTTCATAATGGGTACCCTGCCTTAATTCTTTTGAAGAGTGTCTAATGCAATCGGTAGTGCGTTATCAGCGAGCACGGTTTTGGTCATGACCGAAACTTCCGCAATATGCAGCTGCGCCGTGGGTTCGATTTTTTTAAGGAATGGCTGGGGGAAAATCCCCATACCAATTATCAGCAAAATGACCGGCAGAAAGGTCAGTGCCTCAGGGATCGTAAGATCTTTAAACTTCTCAGTGCCCTCGCCCGGTTTTTCGAAAAACACCCTCTGGAACATCCACAGCATATAACAGACTCCGACGATAAGCGAAGTGCCGGCTAGAAAACCGATAAAGCCACTGAATTTGATAGCGCCAAGGATAATGAGAAACTCACCGATGAAACCGCTGGTCCCCGGCAATCCAACAGAAGCGAGCATGGCGATGGCAAAAAAGGTTGCAAAGATTGGCGCCCGATAGGCAATACCACCGAAATCGGCAATGTTTCGAGTTTGCATCCGCTCTTCCATCAGGCCGATAAAGAGGAAAAGTACCCCGGTGCTGGTGGCATGGGCGGCAATCTGAAAAAGACAGCCGGTCAAGGCCTGAACGTTCATGCAGAAGACTCCAAGAGCAATGATGCCCATATGCGAGGCGGAGGAAAAGGCCAGCATGCGTTTCATATCTTTTTGGGCAATTGCCGCAAGTCCGCAGTACATCATGCCTACAACCCCGGCAAGTGACAGGAGTATCGCAAAGCGTGCCAGTTCGATTTCAAAAACCGGCACAACGAAGCGAATAACTCCGTAGACGCCGATCTTGGCCATGATCGCCGAGAGGACAAAGGTGGTCGAACTCGGTGCTTCGGTATACGCGTCCGGCAGCCAGGTGTGAAAGGGGAAAAGCGGGATCTTAATGGCAAAGGCGATCATGAACATAAAAAAGGCCAGGACGGCCATACCTCCGCCCAACTGGAGATTGCTGAGCTCGACGATGTCAAAGGTCCATTTGCCGAACTGGTCATGATAGGAAACAGCGACGTAGACGATGCCGGCAAGCATCAGCAAAGAACCTGAGATAGTGTAGAGGGTGATTTTCAGGGTTGCCGGCAATCGATTTGGCCCTCCGTAGATACCGATCATAAAGAAAACCGGCAGCAGCATGATTTCCCAGAAAATGTAGAACAGCACCATGTCGGTGGCGCAAATGGCACCGATCATCGCTCCCTGGATAATAAGAAGATTGGCATAATAGCCCTTCGTTCGAGTAGTAAAAACGGTGAAGACCATGGGAAATAAGATAGACCCGGCCATAAGAACGAGCAGGCTGATGCCGTCAACGCCAAGGCTATAACGAATTCCTAAGGATTCGATCCACGCCCTGCTTTCGACATACTCCATGGCACCGGTGCCGCTAAAACCTAAAAAGAGCTCGATTCCGAGAAACAGGACAACGATGGAAACGATAAATCCGGTAATGCGAGATGCACCGCCACTGAAGGGAAAGAGAAAGAGAGCCAGTCCGGCAAGGATTGGCAGAAAGATCATGACAGAAAGGGCATATTCAAACATTCTTACACCGTACCTAGTTGATCGTTTGAGATAAGAAAAGGCTCATAAGACTCAGCCCGATGACCATATAGATCGCGTAGACCCGAACATAACCAATTTGAAAGACCTTAAATGCAGCTCCGGCCTTCTGATACAGCCAAACACTGAGCTTGACATGGCTGTCGGTGACATTTGGTTCCAAAAATCTCGAAATCACTGACCCGAAAGCTTTGTAGGGTTGCACAAAAACTGCATTGTAGATCTCGTCAACATAGAATTTGTGATAACCAAACTTGGCGAAGCCGGTAAATTCAGGCTCTGTAGCCCCCTGTCCGAACTTTTTGAAAGCAATGGTTATACCGATGGCAAAAGCGACGACACTGGTAGTAATGGCGAGCAGTTCAACCCAGAAACTGACGTGCGGATGCAGTTCGCTAAGGCTTGGTGCAAGCCAATGGGAAACATTAAGATTGCCACCGAAGATACCTGGCAGATTGAGGAATCCTGCGAACAATGCACCGACAGCTAGAATGATAAGCGGAACGGTCATCACCGCCGGGGGTTCGTGGGCATGATCAAACGACTCTTGCACTCGTGGTTTTCCGTGAAAGACCAGGAAGATCATGCGGAAGGTATAGTAGGCTGTCATTCCAGCAACCAGTACTCCGATGAGCCAGATCCCGGTATGGCCAGAGGCGAGGGCTGAAAAAAGTATTTCGTCTTTACTGAAAAAACCGGAAAAAGGAGGACAACCGGAAAGAGCGAAGGCTCCAATAATCATGGTCCAATAGGTTTTGGGCAGCTTATCCTTCAAGCCTCCCATCTTCCAGATGTCCTGCTCATGGTGTAATGCGTAGATAACCGAACCAGCGCCAAGGAAGAGCAGGGCCTTGAAGAAGGCGTGGGTGAAGACATGGAAGATGCCAGCGGAATAGGCCGCCACACCGACCCCGGCAAACATATAGCCGAGCTGGCTGACGGTTGAATATGCGAGGATTTTTTTGATGTCCTTTTGGAACATGCCAAAGATCGCGGCCAAGAGGGCAGTCAAGATGCCAACCCAGGCCACAACAGAACCAGCAACCGGATAATGGGCGTAGAGAAAACTGAAGCGGGCAACCATATAGACACCGGCGGTTACCATGGTTGCCGCATGGATCAGGGCAGAAACCGGTGTTGGACCGGCCATGGCATCGGGCAACCAGACATAGAGCGGAATTTGCGCCGATTTGCCGCAGGCGCCGATGAAGAGTAAGAGGCAGACGGCGAGGCCTACGCCTGGTGGAATGCTTGCGACATTGGCTTTCAGGGAAAGATAGTCAAACCCGAGATCGCCGATGGCCCAGAAGAGAAACGCCATACCGAGTACAAAGCCGAGATCGCCGATGCGGTTGACGATGAATGCCTTGTTGCCGGCAATGACATTGTCGGTCTCCTTGCTGTAAAAGCTGATAAGCAGATAGGAACAGAGACCAACACCTTCCCAGCCGACGAACATAACCACCGGGCCACTGCCGAGAACGAGAATGAGCATCGACCCGAGGAAGAGGTTGAGGTAGGAGAAGAATTTACCGAAATTCTCATCACCTGCCATATAGCCCACGGAATAGATATGGATCAGTGAACCGATAAAGGTAACGAACAGGAGCATCAGTGAGCTGAGTGGGTCGGCGAGAAATCCCATGTCGACATGGAGATCACCCACGGCAAACCAGGTAAAGACGTTATGGGTAAGAAAGCGCTCTTCGGCGGGCAGTCCTTTTAATTGGAAAAAAACCACAAGGGCGAGGAGAAATGACAAAACAGGACCGACGCAGGCCAGGACACCATAGAATATTTCCGGCAGTGGGGTTTTCCTGCACGTGAACATGTGCAGAAGACCAATGACCACCGCTCCGATCAGCGGCAAGAGGGGTATAAAACCTAGATATGAGACTGTATGTTCCATGAAATCACCCTTTTAACAGGCTGAATATGTTAGTGTCCAGCTTACTTTTATGCTTATGCAGGAGAATGACAACCGCAAGAGCGAGTGCCGCTTCAGCTGCGGCGACGGCCATCACCATCATTGCCAGAACATGGCCATCCATGCTCTCATGCAGTCTTGAAAAGGCTATGAAAGCAAGGTTTGCCGCATTAAGCATCAGCTCTATGGACATGAAAACCGAGAATACATTCCGCCTGGTGATAACCCCTAGAATTCCCAGACAAAAGAGAATTATACTGAGTATGAGATAATCCTGGATCACTTGCCCATCCTCCTCTTACCTGCCAGCACCACCGCTCCGACGAGCGCAACCAGCAGGAGAATTGATACGATTTCAAAGGGCAGCAACCAGTCCTGAAAAAGCACTAGTCCCACCTCTTTTACCCCGCCAAAACCACTGCCGACGATTGTCGCTTCACTGCCGGGGATACTCTTCACTATCTTGATAAGGAAAGAGGCGATGGGGAGAATGACGATTATCCCCCCGAGCTGGTACAACCATCGGCCTTTTTCAGTCGGGAGATCACTATCTTGGATGTTGAGAAACATAATGATGAACAGGACCAGGGACATGATGGCACCCGCATAGACAATAAGCTGCAGCGCAAAAATCAGCTTGGCGGAAAGAAGGGCATAAAGCCCAGCCAAGGAGATCATGGTAACCACCAGACTCATCGCCCCGTTCATCGGATGGCGAAAGAGCACCAGCCCAATAGCGCCAAGAACCGACAGCACAGCAAATCCGAAAAATAAAGCCTCGGCAAACATGATATCAAGCGCCCCCTTTTTTATAGTCTTCTTCGGAAAAGGCTCCCGGGGTTGCCAGCAACTCCGGGAGGCTCAAGACGAAGGATTCCCTGTTGTTGTCGGTAACTGAAAAAATCCCGGTATCCATGCGAATTGCGTCCAAGGGACATGCTTCGACACAGTAGCCGCAGTATATGCATTCCAGCAGGTCAATATTGAATTTTACCGGCATTTTTTCGGTCTTGCCGTCCAGTCGCTCACCTGCTTCAATGATGATGCAGTTAGCCGGACAATTAGTCTGGCACATAAAACAGGCGACACATTTTACTGTTCCGTCTGCGTGGGTTGTAAGGCGGTGTCGACCGCGCCAGCGCACCGGAATTTCCGGCTGAACTTCAGGGTAGTGGCGAACGTAAAGTTTTTTGTTGTCGAGAAGGTTTCTGAGAAAATGGCCGAAGGTAGTGGCCATCCCTTTGAAGATCTCAATCAAATAGAGGCGTTCCTGAAAACTCGCGCCCTTTCGGTCCATTGTTTTTACCTTGGCACTCATGTCATCCTCTCCTTTAGTACCTTAGAAATTCATTTCTTGGCTTTTTAAATGCATTTCATAAAGGTACTTATCCCGTTTACCGGGGTTAGCTCAACGCCACGACAAAGGCGCTTGTAATGAAAATGTTCAGAAGTGCCAATGGTAGGAGCATCTGCCATCCCAATTTCTGTAGCTGGTCATAGCGAAAACGGGGCAAGGTCCAGCGTACCCATATATAAACGAAAATCATCATGGTGATTTTTAAGAGGAAGGTGCACACCTGCAATAACACCACGAAAATATGCGCAGTCGCACCACCTGAGGTAGAGAACAGGATGGCCAGCAGGAGCACTTCCAGGATGATAACCAGGCCCCAAAAACATTTGATGTAGACAGTAGCCTCGAACACCCGCGGATCGTTTTCCCGCGGATAGTGGCTGACGTTGCTCCTCCTGACCCACCCGGTGAAAAAGTACATGACAACCGGGATGATGACCATCAGAAGGAAGGCCACCGGCTTGGCCTGGCTGATAAGCGTCGCTGTAGAGAGGAACGGAATCTGGTAACCACCAAAAAAGAGGGTGACGATCATGGCGCTCGATGCGAACATGGCGACGTATTCACCCATGAAAAAAATTGCAAACTTCATGGCGCTGTATTCGACATGGAAGCCGGCGACCAGTTCGCTTTCACCCTCGGCCAGATCAAAAGGGGTTCGGTTGGTTTCGGCGAAGGCGGCGATTATAAAGATAACCATTGCCAAAGGTTGCAGGACGGCACCCCACATGGGGATGAACCCGAACAGGAGCTTCCCCTGGAACTGAGCAATTTCATTCAGATTTACTGTGCCATAGACAACGAGCAGACTGACGATGGCCAGCCCCATGGGAATCTCATAGCTGATAACCTGAGCCGCCGAGCGAAGGGCGCCGAGGACGCCGAATTTATTGGTTGACGACCAACCGGCGAGTATGATGCCGTAGACACCGAATCCGACAAAGGACAAAAACCAGAGAATACCAAGGTCAAGGGGGATACCCTGCATGATATAACTCTTACCGCCGAGCACCAGAGTATCGGCAAAAGGGACAACGGCAAAGGAGACTAGGGCAGTGAAGAAAACAATCACCGGGGCCAGAACAAAATAAAACTTGTGTTCGATATGGCCGGAAATGACATCTTCTTTAAAGAAAAGCTTGGCTGCATCTGCGAGATTCTGCACCAATCCGGCAGCCCGAAAGCCAAAGATATGGGCGCGGTTTGGGCCGGACCGATCCTGAAAATAACCGGCCCCCCTCCGCTCCATCCACACGCAGACCGCGATAAAGCAGAGCGGGACAAAGGCCGCGAAGGCAACTCTTGCGACAAACATAAAAATATCAAGCAGTGACATTGGCAGCCTCGCTATCGTTTAAATTCAATCCCTCGGCCGGGACTGTATCAGCTTCAAAGTCTTTAAGGACACTGAGGTATATCCGGAGCTCTGCAAATTGCTCTGCGCGGTTTTGCAGGGGACTGCCGAGTTTTGCGGCAAGCTCCCCTATGTCGGCAGGCTTGTGGTTTTTGCTTACTGCTCCGGTAAATGTTTGCAGGATGTTGTTACAATTTATAAGACTTCCGGCATATTCGCTGGAAGCAGCAACCGGTATGGCGATATCGGCCATCGTTGCAAGACTGTCATCGTGGGAGGTAGCGAATATAACCTTGGTGTCCTTGAGGAGTTTCTTTAATTCATGTTCGGCATAGCTGCGGCTGAGGTCGTTGTTAAAATTGATCAGGAGCTGAGTTTCCTGCACTGCCTTTTCAAAGTGTTCCTGGGTACAATCGATGCCAAGCAGTGTAAGACCTGCTCGATTGGCCGACTTGTCATCTTCAATAAGAAAACCGTCGCCGTCGCCCTGTTGAATATATCCGGCACTGAATCCGGAGAGTGAGGCCTGAAGTTTTGTTGCCAGGGCCTTGACCGCAACCATCTGTTCCAGGGAGCAGTTGGGGGAGAGAAGAATGGCAATTTTTTCGGCTCGTTCAATCTCCTGGTTGTAGGCGGCAAGCACATCCTCTAGAGGGCGAATCTGGCTGTTCAACCGCGCTTCGAGCAAACGGCCTTCATTCTCCTGCCTGTAACTGAGTCGTCCGGCATCGCACATGAAATAGCCGTTGACCTGAAGGTTTAGGCGTGGCCGAAAGCGATAGATAAGGTCATCCTGGTATTTTTCCCGATTATGCTCAATGGTGATGTTGCACCCCTTGGCGCAACCGTGACAGATACCTGGGGCCTTTTTTAGGAACCAGACCCGCTGCTTGAAGCGGAAATCTCTACTGGTCATGGCGCCGACCGGACAAAGATCGACGACATTCAGGGCATAGCGGTTATTGAGAGGCCTGCCGGGAAAGATGTTAACTCGAGCCGCATCTGTTCGGTTGATAATGCCCAGCTCGCCGGTTTTGGTGATCTCTCGACAGAAGCGGACACACCGGCCACAGGTCACACAGCGTTCCTGATCGTGGACGACACCGCAGCCAAAATCGAGTTTTTTGCTTTTCTGCACCTGGGGGACGGTCATCCGACTTTCCGGCCGACCGTAGGTCATATAATAATCCTGCAGTTTGCATTCACCGGCCTGATCGCAGATCGGGCAGTCGGTTGGATGATTGATCAGCTCAAGTTCCATGACATCGCGCTGGATTTTTTTGATATGCGCGGCGTCAAGCAACACCTTCATCCCTGCCTGGGCCGGTGTCTTGCAGGCCGGGACCAGAGGTGGTCTGCCGTCTTCGATGCCGACCAGACACATGCGGCAGTTGCCGTCGGCGCCGAGTGCCGGGTGGTAGCAGAGGTGGGGAATCTCGATGCCGACGGCACCGATGGCGTCGATCAGATTTTTCCCAGCTTCGACCTCGACTTCAACTCCGTTTACAAAAAGATTAATCGTATCAGCCATGGGGTGCCCTATTCCTGTTTCGCTTGTACTGAAGAAGCGTTCTGAACATACGCCTCAAACTCGTGCCTGAACTTATCAAGATAGCTGCGCACCGGCATGGTACATGCAGCAGATAAGACGCAGACTGTTTTCATCTCGATGTTGTCGCAGAGTTCGCGTAGCAGGTTGACGTCGTCCATGCTGCCTTCGCGGCGGAGTATCTTTTTGATAATCTTCAACATCCATCCAAGGCCTTCCCGGCACGGTGTACACTGGCCGCAGGATTCGTGATGGTAAAAATCGATGAGATTTTTAACGAGTTGAACGATATCAACCGTCTCGTCCAGCACCACTATGCCGCCCGAGCCGAACATGGTCTTGTGGGCGGCCATCGACTCGTAATCGAGTGTGACGTCTTTTGCCTCGTCCGGCAGAAGAACAGGAGTGGAGCTCCCG
This sequence comes from Pseudomonadota bacterium, assembly GCA_018821785.1. GTDB lineage: Bacteria > Desulfobacterota > Desulfobulbia > Desulfobulbales > Desulfocapsaceae > Desulforhopalus_A. Next base: position 32,114 of record JAHJLI010000206.1, on the reverse strand, counting down.
CCGGGGATGATGCCCTTCAGCTTCCGGCCTTTCCATACGCCGCCTGCAACCTTATCGATGACTTCAAGGATCGGCAGACCAAGCGGCAGTTCATACATGCCCGGTTTTTCCACATGACCAGAGATCCCGAAGAGATGGGTGCCGGGGCTCTTCTGGGTGCCGTATACCTTATAGGCGTCGGCGCCTTTTTCTATGATGAAGGGCAGTGAAGCGATACTCTGAACATTATTGATGATGGTCGGGCAACCATAGAGACCGGCAACGGCAGGAAATGGCGGTTTGCTGCGCGGTTGACCCTTTTTCCCCTCAATCGATTCGAGGAGTGCAGTCTCTTCGCCGCAGATATAGGCCCCGGCGCCGCGGTGGACGGTGACGTCCAGTTTGAAATCATGGCCGGCGACACTGTCGCCGAGGTAACCCTCGGCATAGGCCTCATCAATGGCCGCCTGCAGCACCTTTACCTGGGTGGTATATTCCCCGCGGATGTAAATATAGGTGTCATGGCAGCCGATGGCATAACTGCAGATAATAATGCCTTCAATGAGCATGTGCGGATCTCTGACCAGGATATAGCGATCCTTGAAGGTGGCAGGTTCCGATTCGTCGGAGTTTACCGTAAGATATATGGGCTTGCCGGTATTTTTAGGGAGAAATCCCCATTTTACCCCGGCTGGAAAGCCAGCTCCACCTCGGCCCCTGAGGCCGCTCTTCTTTACCTCCTCAATAACCTCTTCAGGCTTCATGGCAAAGAGTTTGTCGAGGGTAGCATAGGCGCCGAGGGGTTTGGCAACGGCAATTTTATTGGCGTCCTTGATATCGAACTTGGCACTGAGAATTTTTACTTCCATATCGGTCCGCCTCCCTATTTCAATGTGGCCAGCAGCGCTTTCAGCTTGTCCACGTTCATGTCTTCATGGAATTCGCCATTGACCTGAACAACCGGGGCGGTACCGCAGTGACCCAAGCATTCAACCTCTTCCAGACTGAAGCGGCCGTCCTCGTCGATTTGACCGGGGATGATTCCGATCTCGTCCTTCAGGTAATCGATAATCTCCTGTTTGCCGCGTAGCCAGCAGGAGAGGGTGCGGCAGACACAGATGTGATGTCTGCCCATCGGATGAAGCTGGTACATGGTGTAGAAGGTTACAGCTTCGTATACCTTGCTGGCGAAGGTGCCGATCCGATCGGCGACGTAGGCTATCGCCTCCTGGCTGATCCACCCCTCCTGTTCCTGGATCAGCCAGAGAGAAGGAAGAATCATCGATTCTCTGGTGGGGTAGCGTTTGATGAGTCTCTCGAATTCAGCATCCCTTTCCTGGTCGTACTGGAAGGGCTTTCCTGTAGAAATCAGTTGTGAACGGTCGCTCATCTGTCCAACTCCCCGCCTATTATATTGATACAACTGAGGTTGATGACGGCGTCTGCTATCATATTACCTTCAACCATTTTATGAAAACCTCCCATGGTATAGAAACACGGTGGTCGCACCTTAAGCTTGTAGGGTTGTCCAGATCCGTCGGAAACAAAATGGAAGCCGAGTTCGCCGTTTGCGGCCTCATAGGCATCATACCATTCACCGGCCGGAACCTTCACACCCTCAAAAATCAGTTTGAAGTGGTTGGCCAGACCTTCAATGTTGCTATAGACTTGATCTTTTGGCGGCAGACAGACCTGGGAGTCCTTGACATTGATCGGACCTTCAGGGATATGTTGCATGGCTTGGCGAATGATACGAATCGATTGAGCCATCTCATAAAAGCGAATCATGAAACGGTCGTAGATATCGCCATTGGTGCCGACTGGAACTTCGAAATCAAAGGATTCATAATTGTAGTAAGGGGCATCTTTACGCAGGTCATAGGGGACACCGCTTGCTCGCAGGACCGGTCCGGTAAAACCATAGCTGAGAGCGGTTTCTGCAGAAACAACACAGACGCCCTGGGTCCGGTCATGGACGATACGGTTGGTTTCCACCAATTTCAGAGCATCGCCGATACCCTTTTCTATGCCCAGAAGCTGCAATTCCAGGTCTTTCTCCCAGCCCTCATAAAAATCACGATACATACCGCCAATCCTGGTAAAGGAACTGGTGAGGCGGGCACCGGTGAGGCGGCTGATAAGATCGTAGGCAGCCTCTTTCTCGTTATAGAGGTACCAGTAGTTTGTCAAACCACCCATGTCGACCAGGGCGGCAGCCAGACAGACCAAGTGATCAAGGACACGGTAAAACTCAGTAAGTACCACCCGCATGAATTTGGCCCGTTCGGTGATCGTAACCCCAAGCCACGCTTCAACGGCTTTGGCGTAGGCGATATTGTTGATCATCGAAGAACAGTAATTAAGCCTGTCGGTCAGCGGGATGATTTGATTATAGGTCCTGGTTTCCGCTGTTTTCTCAAAGCCGCGGTGCAGATAGCCGATTTCGTTGACGTTCGCCAGGATGGTTTCGCCATCAAGTGCGGTAAGAATCCTGATCGCCCCGTGGGTGGCGGGATGGGAGGGCCCGAGATTGAGAAACATGATCTCGGTATTGATGTCCTTCATGGTGGTTTCATCAATACCGTTTTCGAAGAGACGGGACCTGATCTCGTCTTCCAGGGGATCCGTTTCGTAGCAGATCTGACCCTTTTCGATCGGGTAATCTTTGCGTAGCGGATGGCCCTCAAACTGCCAGTGATTGAGTATTCTTCTCAGATCGGGGTGGCCATTGAACCGAATTCCGTATTGATCGTAGACCTCTCTCTCTCCCCAGTTTGCCGAACCCCATAAATGGGTGGCGGTGGGGATGCCTGCCTGTGGATCGACCACCGCACACCGTACCTGGATGAGGAGGTTGTCGATCCAGTTGCGGAGGGTATACACCACATGGAACCTGACCTTCTGTGGGGTCGGGTATTGAAGGTAGTCAATGCCGGTGACATCGACCAGCAGACCACAGTTGAAGGCTGGATCATTTTTTAACCGAGAAAGGGTTCTCTCCAGGTTTTCAGGCTGAACTTCAACAACCACTGAGTCCAGAGCCGTTGTGCAGATGGCGTCTGGAAACGCGGCCTTAATTTTTTCAAGAGCCGTCGCATTCATATCAGTCGAGAATCCCTTTAAAGTCATGTTGGCGGTCTATCAAAACGCTTTCGCCGCGAATTTGTTCCTGAATTTTTATAAGTGCATCAAGTACTGCCTCAGGCCTTGGCGGACAGCCCGAGATATATATGTCCACAGGAATGATGGTATCGATGCCCTGCACTGTGCAGTAGTTGTCGTAAATCCCTCCGGAGCTGGCACAGGCACCCATGGCGACTACCCATTTGGGCAAAGGCATCTGTTCATAGATGCGTTTCAGGATCGGTGCCTGTTTGTAGCTTATGGTTCCGCAGACCAAGAGAAGATCGGCCTGGCGAGGAGAAAATCTGACGACTTCCGCGCCAAAACGGGAAATGTCGTGCTGGCTTGCAGCAGCGCTCATGAACTCGATAGCGCAGCAGGCGGTGCCAAAAACGAAAGGCCATAAAGAATACTGCCGGCCCCAGTTGATGACCGCATCAAGTTTGGTGGTGATAACCGTGTTGCCAAGACTTGCTTCTAATCCTAACGCCAATTGAGCACCCCCTTCTTGAGAATGTAGATGAGTCCAGTGAGAAGGAGCAGCATAAAAACTACCATCTCTGTAAAGCCGAACCAGCCCAGTTCACGGACGCAGACCGCCCATGGGTACATAAAAACCGCCTCAATGTCGAAAATCAAAAAGAGAATTGCCAAGAGATAAAACTTGACACTGAACTTCTGGTCAACGGTCCCGATAACAGGGCCTACGCCACTCTCATATGCTTCATTTTTGATCTTTCCCTTGGACCGGGGGCCTAATACCGCGGTCATAACCATAAAACAGGGAACAAGTGCGGCAATTCCTATTAAGGTAACCGCCGAGAGAATCAGTTCCGTTGACATCGTTTCCCCTTTTTCGCTACTTTTATTCATACCAATGTGGCCGCCACTCAGCACACACCAGACCGAAGACAATTATGAACAACCATTCATTACCAGTCGGCTCTGTTTTCTGTCAAGAAATTATTTTTCTTTGGCAAACAGCAACTTACATGGATTTCTGGAAACAAATTTGTGCAAAAAAAAAACAATGATGTGCGCGTTGTGCTTTTACTGTCGACAAATGTGCCGAATTCCGATTGTGCATTGACTGACGCACAATCGGAGGTAGAGCTGTGTCTGTTGCCAAAATTCCGTAAAAATAGTCATATACGACTCTGTCGGATGCGCTCGGCATGAAGTCTTTAAAAATTGATAATTGTTGCTGTTGCACAATAGGCACAAGAAGCATATTTTTGTTGCATGAAAAAGTGAAGGGGTCACACAAGATGAAATCTTGCTGACGGCAAACAGTTTTCCAATATATTGATATTATAAAGAAAATATATGCAAAAAGAGAAGCAGGAATTGATTCATTTATGTGAACTTGACGTTCAAAATTTGTTATGTAGAGCTGCAGTGGGCGCAAAAATGGTGGGGTCGATAAGAGGATGCGACTGACGGGGGTAGGCCGCCCTCCCTCCTGTCGGCATTCTGTGGGCCAGGCAGGAGGGAGGTATCAGCAGATGAAAAAGAGACTTCTCTACCAGCCGAGGGTTAGGTAGTCATGGATGGAATCCGCTGCAGCTCGTCCAGCTCCCATGGCCAGAATAACGGTTGCAGCCCCGGTTACGATATCGCCACCGGCCCACACCCCTGGCTTGGTGGTTTTACCGTTTTTCTCGTCGGCCTGGACATTTCCCCATTTGTTCAGTTTCATGTCGGGGGTTTCGCTGGTAAGCAGCGGATTGGCGCCGGAACCTACGGCGACGATGCACAAGTCACAGGCGATTTCGAACTCAGAGCCTTTGACGGCAACCGGCCTTCGTCTGCCGGAGGCATCGGGTTCGCCAAGTTCCATACGTAGACATTCCATGCCGGTGAGCCTGCCATTTGCATCGCCAAGATAGCGGGTTGGGTTGGTCAGAAGGAAGAGCTCAATACCCTCTTCTTCGGCATGATGGATTTCCGCGCTACGTGCCGGCATTTCATCGCGGGAGCGGCGATAAACAACTTTGACACTTTCGGCTCCCAGGCGCATTGCTGTACGGGCCGAGTCCATGGCCACGTTGCCAGCACCGAGAACGACGACATTTTTACCGAGAGGGATGGGGGTGTCTACTTCCGGATATTTGTAGGCCTTCATGAGATTGGCGCGGGTGAGGTATTCGTTGGCGGAGAGGATGCCAACAAAATTTTCACCGGGAATATTCATAAATTTCGGTAAACCCGCACCGACCCCGACATAGATCGCGTCATATCCTTCTTCAAACAGTTCGTCGAGGGAAACAGTCCTGCCGACAACGGCATTGCATTGCACAGTAACCCCAAGTCTTTCAAGAAAATTTACCTCCTGAGCAACAATGGCCTTCGGCAGGCGAAATTCCGGAATACCATATACCAGAACGCCGCCCGGTTTATGGAAGGCCTCAAAAATTGTAACATCGTGGCCCTTGACGATGAGGTCGCCGGCAACGGTGAGGCCGGATGGTCCGGAGCCGACAACTGCCACTCTTTTCCCGGTGGTGCCAGCCTTTGGCGGCAATTCGCCGGAGCCGTGTTCCCGCTCATAGTCGGCACAGAAACGCTCGAGGTTGCCGATAGCTACGGGTTGGCCTTTTTTACCGACTATACACTTGCCTTCACACTGAACTTCCTGTGGGCAGACCCGGCCGCAAACCGCCGGCAAGGCATTTTTGCTCCAGAGGTTGCGGATGGCACCGGTCATATCGCCTTGGGCGATAAGATCGATGAAGCCGGGGATATCAACACTTACCGGGCATCCCGCAACGCAGCCGGGTTTTTTGCATTGAAGACATCTTGAGGCTTCTTCCTGAGCCATTTTAACTGTATACCCGGTCGGCACTTCAAGGAAGTTGCGAGCTCTGACTTTAGCATCCTGTTCCGGCATGGCAACTCTTTCGATTTGCGCTTTTTTACCTGCTGCTTCTGACATGTTTTCCTCCGAATAAAATCGATTTGACGATAGTAAATATCACTCAACTAAAGAAGGTTGGCGAGATACAAGAGGTTCGACGGTTATTTTGCGTCGCGGATAGTGCAATAGTCATTATGGCATTTCCGTTCCTCTTCCTGGTATGCTCGGAGGCGGAGTATGAGTTCGTCGTAATCGACTTGGTGACCATCAAATTCCGGGCCGTCAACGCAGGCAAATTTGGTTTGGCCGCCGATGGTGACCCGGCAACCGCCACACATTCCGGTTCCGTCGACCATGATTGGATTGAGGCTAACCATGGTTTCAACGTTAAACTCCTTGGTAATGTTGCTGACCGCCTTCATCATGGGAACCGGGCCGATAGCCACAACCAGTTTGATATCCCCCCCCTTGAGCACTTCTTTCAAGACATCAGTGACAAAGCCGTGATGGCCGTAGGAGCCGTCATCGGTACAAATTCGAAGATCATGGGAGGCGGCTTTCATGTGTTCTTCCATGATCAGTAAGCCTTTATTGCGCGCACCAATGATGCAGGTCACGTCGTTGCCGACATCCTTTAAGCCCCGGGTGATAGGATGGAGGACGGCAACTCCCGTGCCGCCACCTACACACACTACCTTGCCGACTTTTTCAAGATGGGTGGCCTTGCCTAAGGGGCCGATGACATCCTGATACCCCTCGCCGACCTTGAGGTCGCGGAAAAGGGCAGTGGATTTTCCGACAACCATGTAGATGATGGTAATTGTTCCCTTGGCGGGATTGGTCTCGGCCATGGTGAGCGGGATGCGCTCACCATTTTCATTGGCCTTAAGAATGACAAATTGTCCGGGCTTGGCTTTTTTGGCAATTAAAGGAGCCTCAATTTCATTGAGGATAACGGTGCCTTGAGACATTTCTTCACGTTTTACGATTTTAAACATTTTTCCCTCCGAGTATAAAAACCATTGAATGTATAAAGGCAAAAAATATAAGATTTTCAGAAGATTTTTCCCGGATAAGTAATCATAAAGAAGCCATTAAATCAACCTCAATTGTTATCAACCTGGAAAAGGAATGTGCGACAAACGTCTGCATTTTTGATAAAAAACGGAGCGATATTGTGCTAAATATGCAAAATATGCAAAAAAAATGCCTCTAGAGAAGACAGCCGAGACTGGTTGCTGAACAATGATGTTGTGAGGCCGAAGGCTTGCCGGGAATGCTGCAATGTAACCAATGGGCTTTGCTTAAATATATTGGAAAATAACTGAATTCTGTCAATGTAGTAGGCAATCAGGGCGTTAATTGTAATTGGGGGAAGGTGTGCATAAGTTTTTTCTATGTACAAGATGCACAATATTTCCAAGCAAGGTAAAAAGGTGTTTGCTGGACATTGGAAATGCTTTTCTTGAGGGCTTGCAGAAGTTCCATGGAGATTCACAAGAACGGAAAAGAGTGTCTGTTACAAAAAATGGTTCTTTTAGCATACCAGGGTTGACCAGGATAATGAGACTGCTCTTCAGGTCGTTGGTGGTAGTGATCGATTGATCGTCATTAATACCATTGATATTTTTTATTGCCCTCTTTGAAAAGATTTACAAAAAATTTTCATTTTCAGCACTTTTTCATTTGAAATTTATTTATAAGTACGAGTATATAAGAAGATTCGGGTGACTTTTTGTTTGGTCTACAAAAAGTCGAAATTTGATTATGCCAGAAAGGAGTCGTGCCATGGCGGAAGGGACAGTGAAATGGTTTAATAATTCTAAGGGATTCGGTTTCATTCAGCAGGATGGAGGCAAAGATGTTTTCGTCCATCACTCGGCAATCAAGGGAGAAGGCTTCAGATCCCTTGAGGAAGGACAACGGGTGAAATTTGATATCGTCGAGGGGCAAAAAGGTCCGGCCGCAGAAAATGTTGTGAAACTCTAATTTTCTGACTGTTCACACCACATCCGTATCTGTTACAACCTCAGCAGCGTCTTGGAACATTGAATTTCCATGACGCTGTTTTTCATTGATTAGGGGATAGAGCGATGACGATGCGCTTGAAAGACTCCCTGTCTGGAGTGTTGACAGCAGAAGAACAGCAGGCATTTGTAGGGTCATATGATGTGGTGGGGGATATTGCCATCATCATTATCCCCGAAATACTGAAGTCCCACGAAAAGCTTATCGCCAATGCAATATTGGCCGGCAACCGAAGAATTAAGGTGGTTGCAAAACGAGCCGGACTTTATGGCGGTGAGTTCAGGACCATCCCCCTCTCCATCCTCGCCGGAGAAAATAGAAAGGAAACGGAGGTGAAGGAATTTGCAATTCGCCTGCGTCTTAATCCGGAAAGTGTCTACTTTTCGGTAAGGAGCGGAAATGAAAGGCGACGGATCGCTTCCCTTGTTACCCCTGGTGAGTCGGTTCTCGTACTTTTTTCGGGTATTGCCCCCTATCCTCTGGTCATTTCGCAGTTCAGCAGTGCCAGGGCTATTGTCGGGATAGAAAAAAATCCGGAGGCCCATGCTTATGCCCTGCAAAATCTGCAGCTCAACAAAAATCTTGGGAATATTATCCTGTATCTTGGCGATGTTTGTGATGTGCTTCCTACACTCAGCGAACGTTTTGACAGGGTTGTCATGCCCCTGCCTGCCACAGCTGTGACCTTTCTCCCCGATGCCCTCCAGGCATTGAAGCCTGGCGGATACTTGCATTTTTATGATTTTCAAAGACCCAATGCCTTTATTGACTCGGTTGCAAAAATCACTGACTCCTGCAGAGCCTGCAACCGGAGAGTTAAGAATTTCACTATCATCAGGTGCGGGCATTGTGGACCTCGGACCTATAGAATCTGTATCGATGCCCGGATTTGCTAATTTCACTTCGGTATCAAAGACAAGGGATTGCGGTTGAGTTTTGGTTCCTCGTTTGTTAAGTACTAGGCAAATCGGCATGCCGCAGGCAAGTATCGGGCGGCATCAAACTGGAGACTTGATTAAGGAGCAGCTATGCACGTTTCATTTTTCGGCGCAACCCGAGAGGTTACCGGGTCGTTTCATACGGTGACAACCGACGACGACATTCTTCTCTTGGATTGCGGGTTATTCCAAGGAAAACGCAAGGAAACCGAGGCGAAGAACCGGGTTTTACCCGTTGATCCGAAAATCTTGACCAATATGATTCTCTCCCATGCCCATATCGATCATTCCGGGCGTGTGCCGATGGTTACCAGGAAAGGCTTCAAAGGGCAGATATTCTGCTCTAGGGCTACAGCCGCTGCCAGTGAATATCTGCTTCGGGATTCGGCCAAGATTCAGGAAGGCGACGCCTCCTACCTCAACTATAAAACGGCCAAAGCATTTCTGGCGAAGGTCAAAACCGGCGATGGGAAGAATGCTATCTCAGGGGAAGATCTGCAGGAAATAAAATCCATACTGAAATCCGGAGAACATGGTCTCCGCAGAGAAATCATTGAAAAGCTTCTGACAGAGCATCATCTCGAGGTGATTACTCCCCTTTATACAATGACCGAGGTGGAGGAAGCGCTGAGCTATTTCCAAGGTGTTCCCTATGGTGAAACGGTCACCATAGGCGAGGGTTTGACCTGCACTTTTTATGAGGCCGGGCATATCCTTGGTTCGGCCATGTCGCTCATTCGTTACCAGGGGGAAGGCAAGACAAAAACAGTGCTCTACTCGGGCGACTTGGGGCGATTTAATAAGCCGATCATCAAAGATCCGACTCTTAATTTTGCCGAGGAACATCGCAATATCGATCTGTTCATTATGGAGAGCACCTACGGCAACCGTTTTCACGAACCAGTGCAGGATATGAAGCCCCTCCTCAAAAAGGTTCTGGTCGAAACCTTCGATCGGGGCGGTTCTGTCATCATTCCGGCTTTTGCCTACGGCCGGACCCAGGAACTGATCTATTTTCTCCATGAGCTCTATCTTGCCCGGGAAGTGCCGCCCATGCCGGTCTGGGTAGACAGCCCACTGGCAACCCAGATCACCCATGTTTTTGGGGAGCATCCAGAAACATATGACAAGGAAACCCATGAAGCCTTTCTTAAAAAAGGCCTGAATCCGTTTGATTTTCTCCAGTTGAAGTTTGTGCAGAGTGTTGAAGAGTCGATTGCGCTGAACCGTGACCAGCGGTCGCACATTGTGCTGGCCGGATCAGGCATGTGTGAGGGTGGTCGGGTGTTGCACCACCTCCGCCACAAGATCCATGACGAACGTAATACGGTTCTGATAGTAGGGTATATGGGCCAGAATACCTTTGGCAGACATCTGCAGGAGATTGGTGAAAAATATAATGCCGAAGGTCGAAAAGGTTTGGCACCCATGGTGCGTTTTTATAACAAGGATTACCCGCTGAAGGCAAGAGTAGTTACCCTTGGTGGTTTCAGTGCTCATGGGGATAGACAAGAACTCATGCGGGTATTGAAGGATTCCAATCTGACGGTGAAAAAGATTGCTCTGGTGCATGGAGAAGAGGAACAAACTCTTGCGTTTGCCGAGTATCTTCGTGGCGAGGGGTACAATGTGGTGGTCCCTCTCCACGGCCAAAGTGTTGTTGTTTAGAAAATCATTTCTTGTTTTTAAGAATGAATTTCGTGAAGGTATTTATCTTTCCTTGCGCGGGGGGTTAGAATTTCGGAAAAGAGTTTTTTCTATTGATTATGAGGAAAATACGGATATAAACAAAAATATCGATGAAGTAATCGATGCTGCTCAGTGATGCGTGCAAGAAATTGCTCTGGTTCTTTTACGGTTTTACTTTTTGTATCGATTCCAGTGCTTTTTCGAAATAGAGGTTGTGTCTTGAAAAATCAAGATATATCAAGTCGATACTTCAAGGAGGTTTACGGATGGCGGTAAAGGTTACATTGGAAGATGAGGAGTGTATCGGTTGCCAGAGCTGTATTGAGCTTTGCCCCGATGTATTCGGTTTTGATGATGAGACGGAAAAGGCCTATGTGTATGAACAGTACTCAGAGGATGATGAGTGTATTGAAGACGCTGCTGCGGCTTGTCCTGTCGATTGCATTGACATTGAGGAAGAATAGAGTCGTCAGGGACGGTTGTGACGGAGACACAGGGCAGGCACGGATACCATTTTCAACTCCGACCATTTGCACCCGTCAGAGATTCTCATGGCTTCTGCTTTGGAGGATCACTTCACCGGCTGCCCGGGGTGCTAGCTATCGAATATAGGCTCGAGGGGGATTTGCGGAGCGTTGTCTGGCCCGCCCCGTGCGCAGCTATTTCTCGACGCCATGACCTGTGGCGGCAAACGTGTTTTGAGATTTTTTTCGGAATTCCAGGCGAATCGGCATATTGGGAGGTGAATCTTGGTCCTGGCGGCTGCTGGAACCTGTATCATTTCACCGATTATCGGCAGGGAATGCATGAGGATGCGTCAGTTGACCGGCTTACCTGTCATATGGCCAGAGATGGTGATACATTTTCTCTGGCCTGCCGGATCAATGTGAAGAAGATTGTCCCGGATTGTCTAGGACTTGAAGTGGGGGCCGCCGGGGTTGTTTTCGACACCACAGGGGCAGTGTCATATTGGGCAATTGATCACTTAGAGGCCATGCCGGATTTCCATATTAGAAAGAGTTTTCTGATTGTGTTGCCGGGAGTGGCAAAGAAGTGAAACGAGCCCTGGAATTACTGGCACCCGCCAAAAATCTTGCTTGTGGCCTTGCCGCCATTGACCATGGTGCCGATGCCGTCTACATCGGCGGACCTCAGTTTAGCGCCAGGGCTGCTGCCGCCAACAGTCTGGCGGATATCGAAAAACTGGTGATCGCCGCCCATACGTTCCGGGTGAAGGTCTATGTTGCCCTGAACACCATCTTCGATGATCGTGAGCTCGACCTCGCCGCCCGACTTGCCTGGCAGCTGCAGGAAATCGGTGTAGATGCCCTCATCATTCAGGACATGGGACTCCTTGAGTGCCACTTGCCGCCAATCCCTCTGCATGCCTCAACCCAGACCAATAACCGCACCATTTCGAAGGTGCAATTTCTTGAGAACGTAGGATTCAGGCAGGTTGTCCTAGCCAGAGAATTGAGCCTTATGCAGATTCGGGCGATCCGTGCGGCCACCACCGCGACCCTTGAATTTTTCGTTCATGGTGCCTTGTGTGTTTCTTACAGCGGTCAGTGTTATATGAGTGAGGTCGTGGCCGGGAGGAGCGCCAACCGGGGCGAGTGCGCCCAATTCTGCCGCCATAAATATACGCTTCGTGATGGTCGGGGGAAAATCCTCGTCCACGATCGATATCTGCTCAGCATGCGAGATTTGGATCTCTCGGCTCATCTTGCCGATCTTATCGCTGCCGGGATCGATTCCTTCAAGATTGAGGGGCGTCTGAAAGGTGAAGCATATGTAAAAAATGTAACGGCATTTTACCGACAGGCTCTCGATGAACTCATTGAGGCGGATGCCGGGCTTGCGCGCAAATCATCCGGTCGCTGCAGTTTTTCATTTGTGCCTGACACGGCAAAATCGTTCAACCGGGGGAAGACCAATTATTTTCTCAAGAAAAAGAGAAATAGGCCAGGAGCACTGGAGAGTCCCAAGTCGACGGGACAGGAACTGGGGCAGGTGGTTGATGTGGGAAAGGACTTTTTCACCTTGGCGACAAGCGAGACCATCAACAATGGCGACGGTTTGTGTTTCTTTGATTCTCAGGGCAGGTTGGTGGGCGTAAAAGTCAATCGGGTTGATAAGGGTAAAATTCATCCCAAGGATGCCATGGTGGTGCCGATGGGTACTCTTGTATATCGCAACGCTGATACAGCCTTTGCCAAGCAACTTGCCGGGAGTGCGCAGTGTCGTACCCTGGAGGTATTGATCGAACTTACTGAAACTGTCGATGGGTTACTCATGACCCTGTGCGATGAAGATGGTTTTGTCTCAAAAACTGCTCTGAAAGCCGAAAAAGAGATCGCCAGACAGGCCGGCACAATCGTGGCAATGGCGGAAAGACAGTTAAAAAAATGTGGTGGAACCCACTTTTCGGTGCAGAGGGTGGAGGTCGACCTGCAAACCGGCGCCTTTTATTCGGCAGCCGTCTTCAACGAATTGCGGCGAAATGGATTGGACGAACATCTGGCAAAGAGGCAACAAGGGTATAGAAGCGAATACGCCGAGCAGACGATTAATGATTATCCCTGGCCGGCGGAGGAATTAGGCTTTCTCGACAATATCGGCAACAGCAAGGCCCTGAAGTTTTATCAGCGGCACGGAGTGCAGAGGATCAACAGGTCCCGGCTGAAAGCAAAAGATATTGCTGATTGCGCCTTGATGACCTGCAAATACTGTATTCGGGCGCAACTGACAATATGTGCGAAGATGGGCCACAACGTTTCAGAAATTGTTGAACCCTTGGTCCTCGTCGACAATACCGGGGAATATCAGTTGGGGTTTGATTGTGACAGATGTCAAATGACCGTTCGGAAACGAGATGGGTAATGAATTATTCGCATAAGAATGTACTTTTTTCTAAAGTTAAATCAGCCGTGGTCACGGTCGCTGCCTGTTGTTCAACAACCGTTTCTCAGCCCTTCTGGTTAAAAAGAAGGTGAGCAGTTTCAGGGAAATGATATATGTGAGAATTCCCGAGATCACCCCGACTTCAATACTGCCGATCAACAAGGGAATGAGAATTTCCATACCGATTTGCAGCATGGCAAGAACAGCCTCTTTCATCTCCCAGAATTGCAGGTGGGTCAGGGCTCTGCCGAGGTGGCTGAACAACTCCTTCACCTCGGAGAGTGGTGGACCAGGCCATATAAGCGAGCCCAGCCAGTAATTAAAAGTATAGACGGGGGTAACGGTAACCGGGTTAGTGATCCACACAGGGACGATGGCCGCCGCTCGGTTAACTCTACACAGGGTGGCGGCCAAAAATGCCAGGATGATCTGGATACCTACGGTGGGGGTAAAGGCGATGAACATGCCCAGCCCCAATCCACCGGCAATGGACCGAGGCGAGCTGCGCAACTTAAGAACCCATCGCAAAGCCGGACGTAAACGCAGAAGGCGATTTTTTTTATTTTTTATCTGAGAGAAATCAACCATACTTGTCCTGTTACGTTTTAACCTCCCACACAAAGAGGGCGATTAGTACCTTCACGAAATACATTCTAAAAAACCAGAAAGGAATTTCTAAGGTATTGATGAGAGACAAACCGTCAATAGAATATACTGCGAGACCTCTGGCCATCTGTCAATCTATTTTGGGAAATAGATTCTTCTGCCGAGCGAAATGCATCTGGTCCATTATGTGATCGGAAATGAATAAAAATGATAAAAGTGTTGATTTGCTTAAGTCCGATAAGCTGGATTTATATGATACAGCTCTCTTGGATATATGCCCCTTCATGAAACATTCTTCGCAAATAACATGCAAATTTTATCTGATGGCTTTCCTTCCAACAAGTCGGTGTGGCCGCAGTCAGGTCATCGGCTTTACGGGGCTCCCAAGGCAGGTTTTTGAGGCGTAGCTAGAGGGAGGAGGAGGACGGCGAGGGTTACCGTTTGGCTGTTGGCAAAAAGATAGGGGAGTTCAAGATAGTGAACCGGATAATCGGTGACCTGGAGCTTGTACGTGGTCTCGAGAAAATTCTGGAGATCAGCAGGAATTTCAGACAATTGGGCAGCTTGCCACACCACCGCGGCTTGTGAGTATCGGGTGTTGTCGACCAGTGTCTCAAAGTGATATTTCGGAATCAAGGCTGTGCTGCCGGGGAACTGGACATGAAGGTTGCCTGCGACAAAGCGATCGTCGCTGATAATAAGACCGTTGGTAAAACCCAGTCGGCGCATTTCATCTGCCACGATGGTGAAGGGATAATTTAATCGGCAAACCCGACCGGTAAAGGAGGCGCCGGCGACGCGAATTGTAAAAACAAGGTATATGGCCAGCGCGGCAACAGCAACAATTCTGAGAAAGAGCTTGAACCGTGATTCTGTTATGGAGACGAGAGAAAGCCTTGCAAAGAAAAATATTGGAACGACGAACAACAGCGGTTGAAGCCATCTGTCTTTCACGTAGGTAACTTTACCAACAATAACTGCAGTAAAGAGGACGATGAGGAGGAAGAACAGATATCTGTTGATGAATCGCCGGTGAAAGCCACTCTCAGAATTCCCTTTCGGGTTGAAACCTGCCGGGAATACACAGAGGCAGATAAGCCACAACGGCGTGAGGAACTGAAAGATGGTGCTAATCAAACTGATGGGCCCTTTGTGCCAGGAATTCTCAACCGCACGCTTAAATTTATAGGTGGCTGAAAAAACGATGTCCTGATTGCCGACCATCCAAAGGACGTAGGTTCCGGTAAATGCTACAGTAATGAGGAGGCTGATAAGGATTTTTCTTGAAAAAAGGACCTTCCTGCCTTCGGCGAAACAGGAGAGTGTGAGCAAAAGCACTAAAATAAACAAGGCAAAATTCGCCTTGGCGAGGAATCCCGTGCCAAGCAGAAGGCCAAGTGTACAGTAGTTCATAAGGCGCTGGTTTTTTACCAGCCGCAAGACCTGCCAGAGAGTTGCTGCGGCAGCGAAGACCACCAGGGTGGTGTGGGTCATGTCCCGTTGAGATTCCCAACCGATTTGTGGAATCAGGAGCAGGGAAACGGCAGCAAGAATTGCCGGGCGGTCGTCACCGAGGATTTCCCGGCCGGCAAAAAAAACGCAGATGTAGGTGAGGAGTAAAAGCCCGTTTTTCAGGAGGCTGACGGCAAAGACGTTTTTTCCAAAAAGGGTGAAGAGGAAATGCTGTATCCAGGTATATAGCGGCGGTTGTTCGGTGTAGCCTGCCAGCAGCCATTGGCTAAGGAGAGCCTGTTCGGCCTCGTCATAATCAAGAGAGCCGGAAATCGTCACTCGGAGAGCAATATGTAGAGCGAAATAGCCGCAAAGTACAAGGAGAAAGGGCAGCGTCAGGTTTTTTTGATCCTTTTGATCCGTCGTTATCTTCATCACGTGTTAAGATGTGTGCGTTGTCGCCACCAGAGCAGGGTGTTTCTGAAATAGACGACAAAACCAAAGAGTTGACCGATAAAAAGAACCGGATCCCTGCGGATGATTGCATAGCTGAGGACCATAATTGAACCCAGAATGCTGAAGATCCAGAATTCGATCGGAAGGATCGATTGTTTTTTCTTCTCGGAATAAAACCATTGTAGGACAAAACGAAAGGTAAAGACAATCTGACCGGTCAACCCCCAGACCATAAGGGCAAAAGAGATATCTTTATTGCCGATGATCTTCTGTAAATGATAGGTTTCGCCGCTGATTAGCCAGCAGATGGCCATGATGGGAAAAGCGACAATAAATATTCTGGCGGGGCGGGGAATTTTTTTCCAGAAACCATGATAAGAGAGGTTGCGAATGTAAATTCCATAGGTAACCGCCTGGCCGAGAAGGATGGCCAGATCATGGCGAAGAACGCCATAGAGTACGAGAAGAAAGGATGCGAGGATGCTGAGTTGCCAGAAAAGCAGGGGGGACAGGACACGTCCTGCTTTTTCCGAAGATATCCATTGAACAAGGAGCCTTGCCGAAAAAAGAATCTGGGCCAAAAAACCGATGGCATAGACAAAATACGGGTTCATGAATTTTGGCTTGTAACGCCGTAGCGGATATATCGGCTACGAATCCAGCGAAAGGCGAGGGTGTCGAAAAAAGGCCCGATAAGACGGTTCCAGAGATGGTATTTGCTGGTGCCGGCGTGGCGCGAGTAATGGGCGATGGGAAGCTGCTTGACCTTTCCGCCCTGCAACTGTACGAGGGCAGGAATAAAGCGATGCATACCGATGAAGAAAGGCATCTGCCGGGCGAAGGAGGTCTTGATTATTTTTAAGGGGCAGCAGGTGTCAAGGATCTTGTCGTTGATCATCAGCCTTCTGTAGGCGTTGGCGATTTTTGACGAGAGTTTTTTTATCAGATGGTCCTGTCTGTTTTGGCGTATACCGTTTACCATGTCATATTCAGGAAAAAAACTGAGGTAGGCGAGGAAATCGGCTGGACGGGTCTGAAGATCGGCATCGATGTAGCCGATGAGTGAGGTGGTACAGTGGTCGATGCCGGCTTTAATTGCCGTACTGAGTCCGTAATTACCATCCAAGGTGAGAACGGTGCAGGAATTTTGTCGTTCCCGGCACTTTTCCATCAACACCTTCAAGCTGCTGTCGGTTGATCCATCGTTAATAAAAAGGGCTCGGACGACTACCGGCGCGTTTTCAACAAAGACGTCAAGTTCCCGGAAAAAAGCCGGTAAGCTCTCTTCTTCGTTAAATACCGGGACTATAATGGTCAGTTCGTCTACCATATGTTATATCGCTTTACCGGCGGATTATGCGGCTAATTCCTGAGAGGTACGATGACTTGCATCAGGGGGCATGATTGTTGCAAAACCAAACACGTATAATTAACAGACATTAACACCAAACTCAAGGAATTTCATTTGCAGCAGAGATCCTCCCGGCTTTGACCGGTAGGCAGCAGGAGGTCGTGGAGAATGATAAAAGATGGAAAGGAAGATCTTCACCTGCAACCAGTTGTTCACTAGAGCAACAGCAAGCCATAAGTGATTGACAAGTTGATATTCGGCAGGTAATTTCCCCTTGTTGTCAGGCGCAACAGCTGGGCGGCAGGGAACATTTCAGACAGGGAGAGAGACTGTATTATGACCAGAAGAGCCTTTATAAAAATGACGGTCATGACCTTATTGCTGGCTCCTGCGTTCCCCTTGAGTGCTGAAGAGCTGCTGTCCGGCGATCATCCCACAGAAGACACTCCCCTTGGAAAGGAAAATCCTCGGATATATCCGGCAACGGATGATCGGCTGAAAGATTATCTCTATAAAGTCCGCAATCCCGATGCCCATCATCCAGACGATATTGTTCTTGACGAGGCAGGGCAGCAGCTTTTAGGGGCGGTGGTAGATAAACTTGCGCGCCTTTACCTGAATGTCGGCAGCGGCAATTTTTCCACCCTCGGGTTTGATGAGGCATTGCTCATTGCCAGGCGGCAACCTTCGGTCGGCAGTTTTACCAATGCCGAGCTGGCCTTTTTAGAGATGATTTATAGTAGGGATGCCGGTGATTACGGATTTTTCGGTACCAAGCAGGCTGTGGCCCTTCTTCATGTGATTGCTGCGGGAGAAATTGTGAAGGTTCCACAAACAGGCAACTCCTTGTTTAAGGGTGAATCACTGGAAAAATATACCAGGATAAAAAACAACCTTGGTGATGATGTCATCCTGACTTCGGGAATTCGGGGGATAGTCAAGCAGTTTTATCTTTTTCTCGGCAAAGCCTGGCGGCACGGAGGAAATCTTTCTCTGGCTTCCCGTTCTCTGGCTCCGCCCGGTTATTCTTATCACGCCACCGGTGATTTTGATATAGGCCAGAAGGGCTTGGGTCTGGGTAATTTCTCTGAGCTCTTCACAACCACTCCGGTCTATAAACGGTTGGCAGAGCAAGGGCTTGTTGATTATCGATACTGGCAGGACAACATGCTCGGGGTACGTTATGAGCCCTGGCATGTCAAGCTTTAGTAGCAGGTAGGAACTCATTTCTATCTATCGATAGGGCTCCTGGACAGATCGTTCTTCCCTGATTTTCCAACTCCCATTTTCCAGTACCATGGTCAGGATTTTGATAACTGAGTCCTGGTAGGTGTCCGATTCGAAACCTTGAATAAAGGTCATGAGTAAGTGGGTGTCGGTCAGCAACTCGATCACCGGGTCCTTGATTGTCACATGAATGAATTTCGGGCGAGTAAGGCATGTCGTTCTCTTCTTTTTCCAGGTGACAATATCCATATTGTCCGGCGGGGTAAACTCACTACTGTAGGCAGTTAGATATTTCGTGACATCCGTTGCTTGCCAGGCATTTTTCCAGCTTTCCAGCCCGAAGTCAGTTTCGCCAACTTTCTCATTTTTTAAACTCAAGTTCCAGGTTTTCAAACAGTTTTCCCTGAAAAATTTGGTTGATGATGGTCTTTGCCTCTTCTTCTGAAGAGAGTTTGACAAATCTGAAAATCATGTTGTTCTGATGCATCAGTGAAATCTTCTAGCGGTTTCTTGGTGTGTGGAGCCAGCTTTTCCTCTAAATGTGTTCCTTGGAAGCCGAGCAGGCGAGCTCTTTGGAAACTCAACCATGCCATATCGAAGTTCTTATTGCGGAAATATAATTCGGCCAGGTAATAATAGCCGAAGGTGAAGCCCGGATCGAGCTTGAGAAGGGAGATAAACTGTTGTTCGGCTTTTAGGTATTGCTTGTCGACATAATAGAATTTGGCAAGATCGTATTTATACCACTTGGATAAAGGTGCCAGGGCAACGGCTTTCTCGCCTTCGGTGATCGCCTCCGGGATCAAACCAAGGTCGTAATAAAGGAGAGCGGGACGCATGTGCATGGAGGGGTGTTCGGCCCCCCATTTTGGTTGCCTCTTTCAAAGCGTCTCCGGCTTCAAAATAGCGATAGGTCTTGATGTAGTCGTCGGCCTTGTCTAGCGCTTCCTTGAAACGCATGTTTTCATCCACTGCCGAAAGTGGTGTAGCAAGAGCAAGAGAGATGAAAAAAAGAAAGGTAAGGGAGATGTTCGATTTAGGCATAAATAATCTAATGACAGATATTTATTTGTTTGATTTTCAGTTGAAAAATAAGTTCTCTCTGCATCATAACGGCTGTGCAAAATAATTGCAATATTGACACGTTAGTGTTAGGACAAAGAGAGTCTTAAACCGCCGGTTCAGGGGGTTCGTTCTCACCGGTTAAGTGGCGCAGCTTTTTCAGCGGGAATACTATGTACAGAGAATTTTTTAATGTAAAATCCAAACCGTTTGAGATAACCACTAATCCGATTTTTCTATGGCTCGGTGAAAAGCATAAGGAAGCCCTTGCCACCTTGCGTTTTGGTATTCTTGAAAACAAGGGATTTCTGTTGTTGACGGGTGACGCCGGGACTGGCAAATCAACCCTGATCAATGCCCTGACCGAGAGTCTCGACAATACCGTGGAATGGGCGGTGATCAGCGATCCGAAGAGGGAGAGGCTCGATTTTTATAACGCAATCGCTAAAGGTTTCGGCATTACCAAAAAATTCACTTCAAAAGTGCAGTTTCTCATTCAATTCAGCCATTTTTTACATAAAGCCGACGATGAAAATAAGAAGGTATTGTTGCTGATTGATGACTGCCATAGACTGAGTCAGGAAATACTCGAGGAGTTGCGACTTTTATCGAATATTGAAAAGGCTGACGCCAAACTCATAAATATCTTTTTTGTTGGCCAGCGTGAATTCAATGAAATGCTTGTTCAGCCCAATAACCGGGCAGTACGGCAGCGTCTTGCCCTTAAAGTTGATTTGCCTGCTTTGACAGCTGTTGAAACAGCTGAATATATTCGCCATCGGTTGAAGGTCGCCGGCACCGAAGAGAAGCTTTTCTCCGCCAAGGCCACACAAATTATTCACCGCTATTCTCTTGGTATTCCCAAACGGATTAACATCATTTGCGACCATTCCCTGGTGGCCGCCAGTGTTAAGGGCAAGCGGAGCCTTGATCACGTAATTGTGGGAGAGTGCGTTCAAAAATTGAACCTGCCGTCCCAGCCCAGTCAGGAAGATTTTGAGGGACTGGAAGACGAAAAAAGTCATCTCGAACATTTCCGGGGTAGATTTACACCAGGTTCTTCTAAGGCCCCGGCCATTGTTTCGGGAGTCAACCTTGAAAACGATAGTCGCTTTCGTCTATTGAAGTATGGCCTGGTGGGAGGAGCAGTGCTGGCTATTGCTACAGTCTTTTTCTGGTATCCGGTTGACAAGACTGAGAGAATGGCCAGGCTTGATACCCATAAAGAGGAAAGGTCGGTTGTCATGAAAGAGATCCCGCTGGTGATATCTTCTCCCGCCGTTGCTGTGCTCGAGCAGAACCAGGAGGAGATAAATGTCAAAAAAGCGGCGGAGTTGAAACATACCATCTTGGAAAAGGCATATAGCGGTGGTGAGAACACACGGCAAGGAGCAGCGGTCCAATCCGGGGTAGAAGATGTCGTCCAAACAGACATTGGTCAGGCTGACCTACGAACTTTACAAGACAAGAGTGCCAAGGTTATGGCTACCAGCCAACAGGTGTCGGCTTCTACCACCACAGCTGGAGACGTTGCTGTTGGCGAGACTGTGGTGCCGGAAAAGGTAACGAAGACCGTAGCGGTGGTAGCTGTCAAGGATCAGGGAAAAGTTCCTGAGCTGCCGGTTAAGACTGTTCTCACTTTGGCCCCTAACTCACTGAATCTTACCGGTGAGGCGAATAGGGAATACCACCGGTTCGTCGAAAAACTGAAGCTGCATCCAAAGGCAAAGTTGCTTGTCAAGGGCTTCGTTTCATCCAATGCAGATTCCCCCGAGAATACCAAACTGTCTGAAAATAGGGCCATGGCAGTACAGACAATGCTTGTCGGCAGTGGGATTGAAGCAGCAAGGGTGCAGGTTAAAGGTATGGGCATTCAGGAGCCCATTGCCTCCAACGACACCAGTGATGGGCGGACAAAAAATCGGCGGGTGGAAATTGTTGTCGTCGAAAATGGTAAATAAACTCGGGAGTCGGAGAAGGCATCAGCCTGTTTTATCTCCGACACACACATCCCGGCGGCCACCGGAAGTTTGTATCCCTGGGCCGCAAGGGAGTAATATAGAAGCCAGTTTGTCGCGATTAGAGGTTGCGGAAGGCGGCTTCAGGTATTTTACCGAGGAAAACCTTGGTGCAGATGAGAACGTTCCTTGTAGTGTCACCGGCCTGGATCCGCAATAATCCTTCCCTGATAATGATTTTCTTCAAGAGTTCTCTGCCATTTGACTGGTTATAATAGATGTCGGAGTCAAGGATATCTTTAATATTCTCCGCCTCCACCTTGTCAATGATCAGCTGGACTCCAAGATTAAGAAATGGATCCTTCAGCTGAGGGAGTTCATTTTCCAGGGCAAGTATTCCCTGTTTTGTGACTACCTCAGATAATTTCTTGAGTTGCAGGACGATGGGAACGAGGGTTTCCTGGTCTTCAAAACTGCATGCGGCCTTAGTTGCGAGGGAGAGGTCAGGTATCATAAAATTGTATTGGTGGAAGTGAAATTGAGACCTGCTGAGCTGGGTCGCATTGGGCGTTTCGACGCAGAGCTGGCGGTTGAGAGCCTAAGTCCGATAAAAGGATTTTTCCCCGTGGTGGGAATACGTCACAGCATAGCGCAAGTATGAGTACTACGTCAACCTGAAGTCATGAAAAAGCAGGAAGGTTTTTTGCCGACAAAAAAATTGCTCTTTTTTGCGAATGATTATTATTAATCTTGACTGTTGTTTGTCTTATTGTTTATTTTATACCGCAACAAACTGTCGATGAGCGGTCTTGAAAAGTGAGGAGAGCGGAGTAAGGGGTACGCTGATGATTCAGCCAATCTTCAGTCTGGTATTATCGGGAGTCGGGGAAAGGTATCTATGAAGTCGTCAATATTAATGAGATGTTACGGGCTATATCGGGATGGTTTTCGGGAAATGACCGTTGGTCGTACTCTGTGGAAAATCATCGTCGTTAAGCTCATTGTCATGTTTGTCGTTTTGAAACTGTTCTTTTTTCCGAATTTTCTGAAAACGAATTTTTCAACAGATCAACAAAGGGCCGACCATGTTCTTTTTCAACTGACTGGTTCGGCAGGAATTAACCCCGATAAACGGGATAAGTACCTTCACGAAATTCGTTTATAAAAAAGAAGCAACGAATTTCTAAGGCACTAAATAATTAGGGAGGATGTAGTAATGGGT
Organism: Pseudomonadota bacterium; assembly: GCA_018821785.1. Taxonomy (GTDB): domain Bacteria; phylum Desulfobacterota; class Desulfobulbia; order Desulfobulbales; family Desulfocapsaceae; genus Desulforhopalus_A. Next base: position 9,262 of record JAHJLI010000206.1, on the reverse strand, counting down.
GAAATAGATCTGGGCACGGTGAATTGGGCGCGGGCGCAGTTTACCCTGACGGCGATGTATCACTGGTTGTTTGTCCCGATAACCTTGGGGCTGTCGTTTCTTTGCGCCTTTTTTGAGACGATCTATGTACGTACCGGCAAGGAAGAATGGAAGAGACTGACCAAATTCTGGATGACCTTGTTCGGCATCAATTTTGCTATCGGTGTCGCGACCGGTATCATTCTGGAATTCGAATTCGGCACCAACTGGTCGAACTACTCCTGGATGGTTGGCGACATTTTCGGGGCTCCCCTGGCAATTGAAGGGATTTTTGCCTTTTTTCTCGAGGCGACATTCTTCGCAGTCATGTTTTTTGGTTGGGAACGCACTTCCAAAGGCTTTCACCTTTTTTCCACCTGGATGGTGGCCATCGGCTCCAACCTCTCTGCCCTGTGGATTCTCGTTGCCAATGGCTGGATGCAATATCCCGTTGGAATGGCCTTTAATCCGGACAATGCCCGGTTCGAGATGCAGAATATCTGGGAGGTTATTTTATCTCCGGTGGCGGTAGCAAAATTTACCCATACCACCAGTTCCAGTTTTATTGTCGGGTCACTTTTTGTCATTTCTGTATCTTCCTATTATCTGCTGAAGGGCCGCCATGTTGATATGGCGAAAAAATCGATCATCGTGGCGGCGGTGTTCGGCCTCCTGTCAAGCCTCTTCACCGCCTTAACCGGAGATGAATCGGCATACGCCAACGCTTACACCCAACCGATGAAACTTGCGGCTTATGAGGGTTTGTATAAAGGTTCGAAGGGGGCGGACATCGTTGCTTTCGGTATTTTGAACAGCGGAAAAAAGGTTGGCGATGGCCGGGATCCTTTTGCCTTCGAGGTTTCGATCCCCAAGGGCTTGTCACTTCTTGCCAAGCGTGAGTTGAATGGTTTTGTTCCTGGAATAGAGGATCTTGTCTACGGTAATAAAGCGGAAGGGATCATGCCGGTTGCTGAAAAGATGGATAAAGGAAAAGAGGCAATAGTCGATCTTGCCTCCTATAAGGCCGCTGGCAAGACAGGCGATGAGCCGGCCAAAGCTGCGGCGTTGCAACGGTTCAGGGTCAATCAGCAGTACCTCGGTTTCGGTTATCTGGACAAACCGGAAGAGGTTGTGCCACCGGTTGCCTCAACCTACTATTCTTTTCATTTCATGGTGTATGTGGGGTCATTTCTGATTCTTTTGCTGGCTCTATTTCTCCGGGCCGCATTTGTCAACAGACTGGCCGAGAGTCGCTGGCTGTTGCGTTTTGGTGTGCTCTCCTTCTTTCTCGCCATGCTTGCTTCGGAATTTGGCTGGGTGGTGGCTGAAGTCGGCCGTCAGCCATGGGCAATTCAGGATATGCTGCCGGTGAAGATGGCGGCGACCAATATTGGTGCCGGTCATGTGCAGGCGACCTTTTTAATGTTCTTTGTACTCTTTGCCGTGCTGTTACTGGCGGAAATAAAAATAATGCTGAAGCAGATAAAAATAGGACCGGAGGGCGCGTGATATGATTGGCAAGCTGGATATTGTGACACTACAGCAGATTTGGTGGATCCTCTGCTCGGTAGTAGGATCCCTCTTTCTTTTTCTCACCTTTGTCCAAGGCGGACAGACCCTGCTCTGGCAGGTGGCAAAGAATGAACGGGAAAAATCCTATATAATCAATTCGCTTGGCAGAAAATGGGAGCTGACCTTTACCACCCTGGTACTTTTTGGTGGGGCTCTGTTTGCCGCCTTTCCAAAATTTTATGCCACCAGTTTCGGCGGGGCGTACTGGGTATGGATGCTCATCCTTTTTACCTTTATCGTCCAGGCAGTGAGTTATGAGTATCGCAAAAAGCCGAACAATTTGCTTGGTGCAAAGGTCTACGAACTGTTTCTCTTTATCAACGGTTCCGTTGGCATTCTCTTGATCGGGGCGGCGGTCGGGACCTTTTTCACCGGTTCCAACTTCACCCTGAATGATTTCAATCAGGTGACCTGGACCAATCCGCTCCGCGGACTGGAGGCTGCCTTTTCCCTGTTCAATCTTTCTCTAGGTCTCTTTCTGGTCTTCAACGCCCGAACCCTGGGGGCCATGTATCTGGTGAACAATATAGATTTTAACGGGGTGCCGGAATTTGAGGCACGGATCAGGAAATCCTGCCTTACCAGTTTTCTTCTGTCCCTGCCGTTCCTGCTCTATGTGGTGGTGAGTCTTTTACTGATCGATGGTTATTCCGTGGACAAGAGTGGAGTGGTCAGCATGGAGGCCCATAAATATCTCCATAACTTGCTGGCCATGCCCCTTGTCCTGGCTCTTTTGCTGGGCGGTCTTTTTTTGGTCATCCTCGGAACCACCCGCACCGGGCTGGCGAAGGTTACCACCGGTATCTGGTTCGGAGGATTGGGAACCGTGCTGGTCGGCTTGGCGGTTTTTTTCACTGCTGGTTTCAACGGTACGCCGTTTTATCCGTCCAAGGTAGACCTTCAGTCGAGTCTGACTATCTATAATGCGTCTTCAAGCCACTACACCCTGACGGCAATGACCTATGTGGCACTTGCCATTCCCGGTGTCCTTGCCTATGTGGCCTATGTGTGGCGGCAAATGGATTCACGGAAAATTGATAGTCAGGATCTTGCCGATAAAAAGGCGTATTAATATGAAATTGATCGCAAGATTATAATTGAGGAGCAAACCATGTCTGGAGCTGGAGTATTACTGATCGGCTGGGTCGTTCTTATTGCCGTTTCTTATAAGGCAGCGGTGGCGGTACTGGCCAAAACGAAGAATTTATAGAAGCACATCCTCGGTGAGCTTTGGTCGGAGGGGTTGCACCCTCTTCAGCCAGAGCTTTATTTATATTAGAAAAGCAAGCCACCACCCCACCAGAGGAACTGGAGGGCCAGGAAGGCGTACAGTCCGGCGACGACATCATCCATCATGATCCCGATGCCGCCATGGATTCTTTGGTCAAACCAGGAAACCGGGAATGGTTTGCCGATATCGAAGATGCGAAACAGAAGAAATCCGAGAATCCAGGCCAGTGGGTGCGGGGGAGCGGCAAACAGGGTGACGAACATTCCGAGAAATTCGTCGATGACTATGCAGCTGGCATCCGGGCTGTCGAGGATTTTTTCAGCGGAGCCGGAGACAAAAAAACCAAGCACAAAAAACGCGCCAAGCACAAGCGCATACATGGGCAGAGACAGGTCCTTAATCAGCAACCAAGGCAGAAAGGCGGCAAGCGAACCCCAGGTTCCCGGGGCTTTGCCGATTTTTCCCACATACAAGCCGGTAGCCAGGGCCATTATCAGTCGGTTCATTTCACTCCTATTCCCGCACAGCGCACTTCGTTATACACCTCCGAAAGCGGCAGTCCGTGGTTTAGCGCTACCCTGCGGCATTCCTCATATTCCGGATGGACGACCCATCCAGTCGGACTCTGTACCTTTTTGGCCTTGATCTCTCCCCATTTGGTAGTGACAGTGACAATATCCCGCGGCAGGGTTTGCCGTTCCTCGCGCCGGAATCGCAGACCGATGGCGGTGGTATGAGCAAGAATTGTTTCTTTCAAGGGTTGGGCGAGAGCAGGGGGACTGATAACCTGCAGAGTGAAGCCTGGCCGGCCTTTTTTCATATGCACCGGGGTAAGGGTCATGTCGAGCGCCCCCCGGGCGAAGAGGAGCTCGGTGAGGTGGGGAAAACCCTCCGGGCTCCAGTCGTCCAGATTGGTTTCTATCACTTCAACTACCTGACATTCCGCCACATCTGCAGATTCTCCGATGATCAGCCGTAGCAGATTCGGCTGGCCGTTACTGAGGATTCGGCTGCCTGCGCCATAGCCGGTGGCGCTTATGGTTAGCGGCGGCAGGGGGCCAAAGCTGTCGGCCAAGGTGGCGATGAGGGCCGCACCGGTCGGCGTAACCAGCTCCTGCCGGAGATCGACTCCATACGTTGGAATGCCTTGCAGCAGCTCGCAGACGGCAGGAGCCGGCAGCGGCAGAAGGCCATGGGCACATTCGACAAACCCGTGGCCGGTCGGTAGCGGTGAAGAGACGAGGCGACGGATGCCGAGTTGCTGCAGGCCGAAGACGACTCCGACCACGTCGACGATGGTATCGAGGGCACCCACTTCATGGAAGTGGACCTGTTCCGCGGTGATGTTGTGGACTTTGGCCTCGGCCATAGCCAGAGCCCGGAATACCTGGCTTGCCCTTTTGACTACCGGAGCCTCTAATTCACTTCGCTCAAGCAAAGCCAAGATGGCGGGCAGGGTGCGAAGTTCCTGGCGTTGCTCGCTGTTCACCCTCACCTGGACGCAGCTGATGGACTGGATGGTCTTCTCAGCAATCTGCATATCAAGGCCGGCAAGACGCAACTTGGAGAGTTCTTCGACAAGGAGTTGTCGGTCAAGACCGGCATGGAGGAGGGCGCCCAGCAGCATGTCGCCGCTGATCCCTGAAAAACAGTCGGCGTAGCCGATTCGCATGGAGGAGGAAGGTGTCATGTCAGGCTTGTTCAACTTATCGGCCAAAAATGTAGCCGGGGGGAATGGGGTGGCCGCAGCAGAAGGATTCGACGGTCATCCTTTTCTTACCATCCGGCTGAAGTTCGCCAATTTGCAGGGCGTTTTTGCCGCAGGCGACGAGCATGCCCCGTTGGTCGGCCTGAATAACGGTGCCGGGTTGAGCTGGACTCTCCATATAGACGACTTCCGGGGAAAAAAGTCTCAGGCGGTTTTCCTGAAGGTAACAGAAAGTGGAGGGCCAGGGATCAAGGCCGCGAATGAGGCATTCTATCTCTTTGGCGCTCCTGTTCCAGTCGATGAGACCGTCCTCTTTTTTCAGCATCGGGGCCATGGTCGCCTGGCTGCTATCCTGGGGTACCGGGGTAATGGAACCCTCCTTCAGGCCCTTGATGGCCTGCAAGAGTGTTTGCCCACCGAGGATGGAAAGTTTCTCCATCAGACTGCCGGCGGTTTCCTTGGGGTCTGCGGTGATTTTTGCCTTTAGCAGCATGTCACCGGTATCCATACCCTGATCCATCTGGATAATGGTCACGCCGAATTCGGTTTCACCTTTGATGATTGCCCATTGAATAGGCGCGGCACCGCGGTATCTCGGTAGAAGGGAGCCATGGACGTTGATGCACCCCATGGGCGCAAGTTCGAGTAAGCTCGGCGGAAGGATGCGGCCGTAGGCGGCAACGACGATCAGGTCGGGCTGGTAGCTGAGCAGCCCATTACGAAATTCCTCGGTTTTAATCTTGGTCGGCTGAAGCACGGGAATACCAGCCGCCTCGGCTACTACCTTTGTCGGCGTTGGGCTTATCTTCTTGCCGCGGCCTTTTGCCCGGTCTGGCTGGCTGACAACCGCCACCACCTGGTCTGGTCCGGTAAGCAGGGCTTGAAGATTTGCGGCCGCAAAATCAGGGGTTCCCATGAAAACAATGCGCAGCGATGCAGTCGTCATGAAGGGTCCTCCTCTTCGCGTTGCCACTTTTTGACTTTCTTTTTATACAGAGCCCTTTTCAAGGGACTGAGATGGTCGATAAAGAGAATGCCGTTCAGGTGATCTATCTCATGCTGCAGGACCACGGCAAAGCGGTCTTCTGCCGACAGCTCTTGTGCCTGCCCCTGCAAATCCTGGTAAGCCACGGAGATCTTCTTGTGCCTTTTAACAGTGGCAGTGAGGTCGATAACACTCAGACAGCCCTCTTCATCGATCTGCGTACCCTCATGGGCGACTATCTCCGGATTGACGAGGGGCATGTGCTGCGGTTCGCCTTCCTTGTCCTTGGTGATATCGACAACGATCAGTTTAACCGATCGGCCGATCTGCGGTGCGGCGAGGCCTACTCCCGGAGCATCGTACATGGTTTCCGCCATATCTTGTACCAGTTTCGCCAGGTTATCGTCAAAAAGGGAAATATTCTCAGTTTTTTGCCGGAGAACCGGCTCGGGGAATTTAAATATTTTTTGAATACTCATGATAATGTGATCTCGTATCGGTTAGTTAACGGCTCCTTATGGCCACAGAACTTCGGCAATGTACCATAGCAACTTCATTTATGCCATGATTAGCAAGATAAGCATTTCAACGATCAATGGCAGAGATTTTCTCCAACGGGAATGGTTCGCTGTGAGCAAGGGAAGCCCGGTCCCTGGAAAGATGGCTCCCTTGGGGTAGAAGCAGGCGGGTAAACCTGAATTCCATCAACGGCATAAGCCATGAAAAATCTTGACTTATGGAGTGAAGTATTGTGTCATAATTGGCGCTGGCGCGCCACTCTTGTAAATTGGTTTATGGTTGCAGTCGCGGACTACGACAGGGACTTCTTCCCGCAAAGGGATATTGTAAAAAATGGTGTTTATCGGGCTCGGAAAGCACCATTGCAGGCCTACACAAAAAACTTGGGTTGATCTTTATGGATATTCTCTTTCCGGTGGTCGGGTATCTGGTGGGGGCCATCCCCTTTGGTCTGGTTATCAGCAAGATGGTCGGCACCGATGTACGAAAGGAAGGCAGTTGCAATATTGGAGCGACCAACGTCAACCGGGTCCTCGGTAAAAAACTTGGTTTTTTAACGCTTCTCTGCGACAGTTCGAAAGGCTTGTTGCCGATGTGGCTGGCCTGGTATTTTCTCCCCGACACGGCAAATCGGGAGCTGATAATTGCCCTGACCGGTGTGTTGGCTGTGGTTGGCCATATGTTTCCGGTTTATTTGCGCTTTCGAGGCGGTAAAGGAGTGGCAACCGGCCTGGGGGTTTTTTTGTTCCTCTCGCCGCCGGTGATAGTCATAAGTCTGGCGGTGTTCCTGGCCTCGGTTACGCTGTCCGGGTTTGTTTCCGTCGGTTCACTTCTTGCTTCGGCCTTTGTGCCTTTGTGGCTCTATCTATTGGGGGCCTCGAAGATTGCCATCGGTGCGGCGACGTTTATAGCTCTCCTTATCTGGGCCAAACATCATGAAAATATCAACAGGCTGATGCATGGCCAGGAAAAGCCCTGGAAAAAGACCAGCACTTGATCAGCTTTCCGGTTTTTCGCCGGTGAGATCGGCGAGGAGCACCTCTGCTTCCTCTATGTTTTTTGCGTACATCGGTTGATAACCGGCTGTTTTATCTGTCAGTTTGGCGAGTTGTTGAAAGATGACTTTACCTTGACCGACAACGCGTATAACCTGTCCGACTTGTTTCTCGGTAAGGTAAGCGGTGATCTTCTTAAAGGTACCGATGGCGCTGAGGTGGCCGATTCTCGCTTCGGTAAGATCGGTGATGACCGAAAAACCGGGCTTCAGGTCGGCGACACAGAAGCGCACATCGGTGTAAATTTGTTCTACATCTTTTTTTGGGACTTCTCCCCGCAGCCTGATGATAAGGCGATTGCGTTTGATGTCGGCGGTGACTGTCGATGGGCATCTATTCTTTGCCATTAGCGGGCCATATCGGGGGTTATGGTTGGTCTTCGCCGAAGATAGCTAAAAATCCTTGGCGCCTTTGACATCGGTGGTCATGAGTTCAAACCAGCTGATGGTGCCATGTGTAAAAGCTTATTATCCATTTTTATTCTCCCTGAGGGGAAGGTTTCTTCGATTATAGCGCATCTCCTGGGGCCATATCCAGTTTTCCCGTGCCTTTTTTTGTCGTAAAATTTGTGACTGTCGATATAGATGTACTTTCATGGGGTTATGAATTAAAAAAAATTATGACCAGATTGACCAGGATTATATCTTCCTGTTATCGGGGTAAGACCCACCAAATATTCGAACGAGGAGGTACATTATGGCGGAAGACAGTTATACCGAGGTAAGCAACAGATCCTGGTTCAGTCGCATTGGCGGGGCATTCAAAGGGATTATAGTCGGCCTTGTGTTGATGGCCGCAGCCTTCGGACTGCTTTTCTGGAATGAGGGGAGGGCGGTTGAGCGCTATAAAACTCTCAAGGAAGGTGGTGGCATTGTCCAAACCGTGAGTGCCCAGACAGTCGATTCCGGCAACGCCGGTCGCCTAGTACATGTGACCGGCCGAGCCGAAACCACAGAGACTCTCACCGATCCGGAAATGGGAGTGCAAGCCCAGGCCATTGCACTTATCCGTGAAGTGGAGATGTACCAATGGAAAGAGTCGAGCCGGAGCGAAACGAGAAAAAAACTCGGTGGCGGAGAGGAGACCGTCACCACCTACACCTATGGCAAGGAATGGTCTGAACGGATCATCGATTCGGCGTCTTTCAAGAAGCCGGATGGGCACTCCAATCCAGGTCGTATGGCCTACCAGTCAAAGACCATCAGGGCCGAGAATGTTCGTCTTGGCGCCTTCAACCTGCCTGGTTTTCTGGTCCGTAAAATCGGCGGAGAAAGCCCACTGACCATCTCCTCCGATGTTCGTCCACCGCTGACTCAGCCAGGGGCGGTGCAGATGCAGACAAACGGCTTTTATTTTGGTCGGGACTCGAACTCGCCGCAGGTAGGCGATTTGCGCATGACATATCGGGTTGTTCTGCCGGCTGAGATCAGCCTGGTGGCACGCCAGGTAGGGACGAGTTTTGAGCCCTATAAGGCCGCAGCCGGGGGAACAATCGAGCTGCTTTCAATGGGCATTCACGCCGCAGACACGATGTTCCAGGAGGCTCAACAGGAGAATACCATCATGACCTGGGCCCTTCGTTTTGCAGGGTTTGTGCTCATGGCAATTGGGTCAAATATGCTTCTTGCTCCTCTGGTGGTTCTGGCCGATGTTGTTCCAGCAATAGGCTCGCTGATAGGTGCCGGAACAAAGTTTATTTCTACACTTCTCTCGGGCGTACTCTCTTTTATCACCATTGCTATAGCCTGGTTTGTCTACCGGCCGTTGCTGGCGCTGTCCTTGCTTGGTGTAGCGGTGGTCATCTGCGTCGTGCTTTTCCGGAAAATAAAAAAGGCAGATCCGGTGGTGGCACCACCCCTTCCGCCGGCAACGCCTCCTCCTGTACCGGGAAGCTGACCTGAAAAAATTATAAAGCTTGATTAATTGAGATAAAAATGTTATGATTTAAGTAGGTTAGTGTCCTGTCTTCGCTCGGTGGTGTTGATTGAGGCTGATGCCTGAAAACCGTATCGTAACATTTCATTTTGGTTTTCATTTCTAATGAAACGAATCGTCAGCACCTTATTGTTATTTGTAACACTCTGGGGATGCACACCGGAGCCGCAACCGGAAGTGAACAAGCCGGAGATCAGGGTCGGCTGGTCTTTGTGGTCCGGCTGGTACCCTATGGCAAT
>JAHJLI010000205.1 GCA_018821785.1 Pseudomonadota bacterium | reverse complement strand
GTAGTATAGATAGTTCCTGATCGTTTTGGCCTGGATTATGGCCCAATATCACTCCCGAAAAGGAGTGATTTGGCTCTTTTGTAAATTCAAAATTATTCCCTAAAAATGGCACCTTAATGGAGCATTTTGGATTCTTGCTTGTTCCTGCTGCCATCATCCCTTCTTGTCCGGTATTTGAAAAGTACAGGAAGGAGGTGACGCCTGCTTTCAATTGAAAACATAGGGGAAACTAAGGCGGTACAGTCAGTTTATGTTCCACAAAAATTGATGATAAGGTCAACCAATGGCGTAAAGACACTACTTTGCTGTATTTCTAGCATCATTATCGAGTATATTTTGTTGAAACTCCGTGTTTTTTCCGTAGTGGGACAGTAGACATCTCTCGCCGGAGTTCTGTTGCTCTTTTGAGAGATGCTCTTTGGCAAGCTACAGTCTGCATTTGCTCCATTTCTGTACTATTCCAGCAAAATACGACATTCCACCCTCTCAGGAATAAGTTCAACCGTGAGGTATGTTAACAAGCCGATGCTTGCCATGGCAAATCTATATCTGCTGAAACGCGGACCACCAACACCTTCAAAGAAATGTTTGGAACCAGCTATTGGATTCAGCGTAAAATAAGTGAGAAAGCTGTCTTAAAAGAGTAGTTTTGTTGCACTGGTCGGTGCTTAAGTGAAACGGGTCAATGCCTATCAGGCCTTTGTGGAAGGGGCCAAAGACGGGTTTCAGACCGCAGTGACCATTATTCCCTATCTGGTGGCGATGCTCGTCGCCATCGGCATGCTGCGGGCCAGTGGTGCCCTGGATGTCTTCATGAATGGAGTTCGAGGACTGGTAACATCCATCGGCTGGGATCCAGCCTGGGTGAATGGGTTGCCGACAATGCTTATGGAACCTCTTTCCGGCAGTGGGACTCGGGCGATGATGGTGGAGACCATGAAAACCTACAACCCGGACAGTTTCGCCGGTCATCTGGCGGCAATTGTCCAGGGAAGTACGGAAACCACCTTTTATGTTCTGGCGGTCTATTTTGGCTCAGTCGGCATCAAACCCATGCGGTATGCTGTCGCCGGTGGACTTGTCACCGACCTTGCTGGAATGATTGGGGCGGTACTCTCTGCCTATCTCTTTTTTGGCGGGCGGCTCTGAAAGGCTTTGGCTTTCTGTCGCTACTTAACGGTTACTCGATAGGCATTACCACACTCATCTTTACAGCTATAAACATTTATTGACAAGGCAGTTCGAGAAGATTAAATAGACCGGACTGAACGTTCATTCCGCAAATTTTTATCAACGAATCAATAATGGATATTTCGAACCTCGACAAGCATGTAGCCATACTCAAGGCTGCCATGGAACTGATCGCCGATAACGGTTTCCACGGGTCGCCCATTTCCATGATCGCCAACCGGGCAGGGGTCGGGGCCGGCACTATCTATCGGTATTTCGAGAATAAAGATGTCCTCATCAGGGAAGTTTTTGATGAAATCGAAACCCGGTTGAACCAAACGCTGGATGGAGATTATCCCACGGATCAATCTATCAAAAGGCGGCTCGATCATTATTACATAGGATTAGTTCATTTTTTCTTCGGCCATCCTGTGGAATTCAAGTTTCTCGGCCAATTCTATGATTCTCCCTATGGCGTTGAAATTCGCCGAGATAAGATTTTTAACCAAACAGGCCGTGAACATAGCCGCGAGACCCTGAAAAGTCTTTTCGAACAGGGAATCGCACGTGGAGTGATCAAGGATCTGCCCATGGTCTTTCTCTTTGCATTCTTTATCGGGAGTATCATTGCCCTTACCCGTGACCATATCCTCGGCTTTATCGAACTGGACAATCGGTTGCTGCAACAGGCGGCGGATACCTGCTGGGATGCCATTAAAGCATAAACCTCCGGTTGTAGCAGTCTTATATAACAGGCCCCGCATAGCCCCACCACTTTCAACAAGGATTGCAAATATGAAAAGAATAGTAAAAAAAATTGCGGTTACCACACTTATTCTTTCCACCGGCCTGCTGGGTGCCTGCAAGGATGGCCAACAGGCTCAAGCCCCGCGGGCAGCAGGGCCGATGGAGGTGAATGTGTTAACCGTCACCTCCAGGCCGACCCAGCTGACCATCGAATTACCGGGGCGAACCGCCGCCTATCGGGTGGCCGAGGTCAGACCCCAGGTCTCAGGCATTATCAAGAAGCGCCTCTTTACCGAAGGCAGTGAGGTGAAAGCTGGCGAGCTGCTCTACCAGATCGACCCCGCCACCTATCAGGCGGTACTCGCCAGTGCCGAGGCGGCTCTGGCCCGTAACGAGGCCCAGGAGTACTCCTCCCGGTTGAAGGCCGCGCGTTATGCCAATCTGGTTAAAACCAAGGCGGTCAGCGAACAGGAACAGATCGATGCCGAGGCGAGCTGGAAGCAGGCCCAGGCTGAAGTAGCTGCCGCCAAAGCGGAAGTCCAGCGTGCTCGGATCAATTTTGAATACACCAAGGTGACGGCACCGATCGGTGGTCGGATCGGTAAAACGCTGGTCTCTGAGGGTGCCCTCGTCACCGCCCAACAGGTGACGGCCCTTGCCTCCATTCAGCAACTCGATCCCCTCTACGTTGACGTAAGCCAGTCCTCCAACGAGCTGCTGCATTTGAAAAGAAAGCTTGCAGCCACACAGGCGGAAGAGAACAGCCAGTTGAAGACTGCGGTTCGAGTTGTTCTGGATGACAATTCTCTGTACAAAGAAGTCGGTATGCTCAAATTTTCCGACCCCTCGGTCGACCTCTCGACTGGCACCGTAACGATTCGGGCAATCATCGGCAATCCACATCAAGACCTCTTGCCGGGAATGTTTGTCCGCGCCCGCCTCACCTCTGAACAGCCCCAGGATGCTATCCTCATTCCACAGGCAAGTATTGTCCGCAATAACCGCGGCGAGGCCATGGTCATGTTGGTAAATGACAAGTCCACGGTCGAGGCGCGACTGATCGCAACCGGGCAGAATATCGGAGACAAGATCATGGTCAGCAAGGGACTCACCGATGGCGAACAACTCATCGTCAGCGGCCTGCAAAAAATAAAGCCGGGCGTAGCGGTAAAAGTGGCAACGGAACAGCCAGAGGTGACAACTGCTCAACCCGGACCCGAAAAAGAGACAGCTCCGGCAGAACAGAAAACCCCAGCTAAGGTGAATTAATTATGGCCAGGTTTTTTATCGATCGCCCCATTTTTGCATGGGTTATCGCCATCGTCATCATGCTGGCCGGTGCCATCTCGGTGGTCAAACTGCCCGTTTCCCAATATCCGGAGATCGCCCCGCCCTCGGTGCGCATCACCACCAAATATCCGGGGGCCTCGGCCCAGACCATCGAAAACAGCGTCACCCAGATCATTGAACAGAGCATGACCGGTCTCGATAATTTCATTTACATGAAATCAGAGAGTTCCTCGTCGGGAAGCGTCACTATCACACTGACCTTCGAGGCCGGCACCAATGGCGACATTGCCCAGGTTCAGGTGCAGAACAAGCTGCAGCAGTCCATGGCCCTCTTGCCCCAGGTGGTACAGCAGGAAGGTGTGCAGGTCAATAAGTCGAGTTCGACCTTTCTGATGATTGTCGGCTTAATTTCCACCGACGACAGTCTGCAAAACTTCGATCTCGGCGACTACCTGGTCACCGCCCTGCGCGATCCCCTGAGTCGGACGGAAGGTGTCGGCAGCATTCAGATCTTTGGCAGTCAGTATGCCATGCGCATCTGGCTCGACCCTCATAAACTCCTGAGCTGCCAGCTTACACCTGCAGATGTGGCCACCGCCATCAAAGCCCAGAACCATCAGGTTGCCGCCGGCAATCTGGGCGGCAGCCCTGCAGTGAAAGGACAGGCTGTGACGGCCACCATGATGGCCAGGACCATGATGAGATCGCCGGAGGAATTTTCCCAGATCCTTCTGAAGGTGAAACAAGATGGTGCCCAGATCCGCCTCAAAGACGTTGCCAGGGTTGAGGTGGGCTCGGAAAGCTACAACTCCCTCTCCACCTTCAACAATCGGCCGGCTGCCGGTATGGCGGTAATGCTC
>JAHJLI010000204.1 GCA_018821785.1 Pseudomonadota bacterium | reverse complement strand
ATACCAGCGGCTGCGCGAGCTGTTGAAAAAAAAATTCAGAGTCGGTGAGCTCACTTACGGATCCTTTCTTGGCGCCGCCGAGCAAGTCTACTTAAGTGTCCTGGATAATCTCTTAAAAATTGTCTCCCTCATCCAAAGTGCGGAAACAATCGATCCTGAATACATCGCCGCCAGAATTGAAAACGTCCAATCCCTCAAAAAAATTACAGAAGCTGACGAACGGGAATGGCAGGCATTGAAGAAACAACTTGAACTGCGTGAAAATCAGCTTGAGCAGGTCAATGTCCTGATCACCGAAAACGAGGAATCAATGATTGCCATGGATGAAACAATAGCCGCCATTGCCGAAGTACAGACCGGCAAGGGTCTTGCGGAAGTCGATGTGCAGTCGGCAATCAGCCATTTGCAGGAAATTGCCGGAAGAACCAAATTTTTTGAACACCAAGCCGACTCATAAAAGCACCCCGGTCGGGGGGTCATAGAGGATACAAGGAGAGAACAATGGCTACAGCAACAACGGGACAAGAACAGAACAAAACATTAGTGGTACCAGATACTGAGGCAATTCGCCAGGAATTGGGTCTCATCGATCCTACCCAGACTGAGAGCGCAGGGAAGCAAGCGGATGCTGAGCTTGAGAAAACCGCAGACCAATTTATAGCGTCGGTCATGGCCTGGGATCCAAACGACAGCTCGCAATTGGACGTTCGTGAATCGAACATCGCCGCCGTCGAGCAACTAGGCAGCCGTACTCAACAGGAAGCCGCCAGGCGCAGCGCCATGCTCAAACAACCGATTAAAGCGTTGGCGGAAAAAAGCGAGGATGGCGGCCAGGTGGCTCGCTCGCTGATCGAGTTGAATACCCAGGTAGATCAACTCGACCCCGGTAATTTTGATTTCAAGACCGGCTGGTTTGCCCGAACCCTCGGAAGACTTCCGGGTTTCGGCACGCCGCTGCAGCAATATTTCACCCGTTTTCAACAAGCCGACACAATCATTGATGCGATCATCCGCTCCCTTCAAGACGGCAGAGGCCAGTTGGGACGGGACAACACCACCCTGGCTCTCGACCAAAAGGCCATGCGCCAGCTCACCATTCGCCTGCAAAAAACTCTACAACTCGGACAACTGATCGACCAGCGCCTGGTTTATGCGCTGGAACGGGATATTGCCGCCGATGATCCGCGGCGCCGTTTTGTTGAGGAGGAACTCCTTTTCCCACTGCGCCAGCGGCTGATCGATCTGCAGCAGCAGCTTGCGGTCAATCAACAGGGCATTCTCGCTATCGAACTGATCATCCGTAACAACAAAGAGTTGATCAAAGGTGTCGACCGGGCGGTCAATGTCACCGTCAGCGCCCTGACCATTGCCGTCACCGTCGCTTTGGCCCTGGCCAATCAGAAGATAGTCCTCGACAAGATCGCCGCAGTCAATAAAACAACAAGCAAGCTCATTGAGGGTACAGCCAACCAGCTGCGCACCCAGGGGGTGGCCATCCAGAAACAGGCAACTGAGGCGCAACTTGACATCGAGTCGCTTACTAAGGCTTTTACCGACATCCGCATTGCTCTCGATGATATCTCCAAATTCCGCCGTGATGCCCTGCCGGCCATGGCCAGAAATATAGTGAAAATGGACACCCTGACCGAGGCGGCGGAGGCCCAGATTAGGAAGATGGAACAGGGTAACAAGGTGGCTCCGTCCATTTCTCTTGATGTCAGTGAAGCATAAAGGCCTCTCCCTTCAGAAGAGTATCAGCTCATGATCACTTTGACCGACGTTATTCGGCAATCCATTGCCTTCATCAGTGAGTCTCTTACCGAAAAAGACTGCGGCTGGGACTGCTGCCGAGAGGCGGGCGGCGGACTCGCCACGCGGACTGACTCTTTTATGGCGGCATACCCTGTTTTTCGGACTTTTGTCACCTTGTCCCTGGCAAGCTACTTCCTCGGTTTTCTGGTACTCTTTTTCCAAAAAAAAGGCCCAGTCAATTCCACAGATATCCTCGCTCAGACAGAGATGGACGACCTGCTCGCCTATTTGGCCGACATCTTCAGAAAAAACGATCCACACTACCTTGCTCCCGCCAAACAAGCCCCCCAGACAACGGCCGATTTTCTTAACCTTTGGCTGACCGGAATGGCACCATTTTCTGCACACCGTGCCAAGGACAACCCGATTCTTGACCTACTCATCGGTTGCGACCAGAAAAAAACCACAAAACTTTCTAGTCGGCTGATGAACGATATTCGATATCTGGTCTACGCTCTGGCCACCGGAGATAAAGAACTGACTTTTCCTGAAAAAAAATTACTCAATTTCCTTGACCGTGAAGCGGACAAGGTCAAAAAGGTCATTGGTGATTCTTCTATTTTTGATATCGACACCTACACCTCAGGCCTCAACCGCCAGGGAGCGGAACAGCTACTTGAAGAAGCCAGGCGTGAGCTGAACCAACTCATCGGCCTCGACTCCATCAAACATGAAGTCAAACGCCTTGAAGCTTTCTTGAAAATCCGCAAAATGCGTGAGACGGAGGGTCTTGGCGTAGCCGATGTCACCCTGCATTTTGTCTTCAAGGGCAACCCCGGCACCGGCAAGACCACCGTCGCCCGTATCCTCGGCAAAATCTTTGCTGGCCTTGGTTTCTTGAAAAAAGGCCATGTGGTTGAAACCGACCGCTCCGGATTAGTCGCAGAATATCTCGGCCAGACAGCGGTAAAGTCTAAGGCCGTCGCCGAATCGGCCTTGGACGGCATCCTCTTTATCGATGAAGCCTATGGGCTCAGCCGCAGTGCCGGAGGTGGCGGCAGCGACAACTACGGCCGAGAAGCCATTGAAACCATTTTGAAATTCATGGAGGATAACCGCAAGAGACTGGTAGTGGTCGTTGCCGGTTATCCTCAGTTAATGGACGCTTTCATCGACACCAATCCAGGCCTGAAAAGTCGTTTCACCCGCTATCTGACCTTTGAGGATTTCTCCCCGACCGAGCTCTGTCGTATCACTCATTTGTTCCTGAAAAAGGCCCAGTATCATTTTACCGACACAGGCCTTGCTGCCCTCGGTCATATCCTCACTAAGGCCTTTCAACAACGTGGTGAAGGCTTCGGCAACGCCAGATTTGCCCGAAATCTCTTTGAAGAAACGGTGCAAAACCAGGCAATGCGATTGACCGAAACCAAGGAAACACCAGAAAAAGTCGCCCTTATGACCCTGGAACTCGTCGACTTACCGAAAAAAATGGAGGATATGACCTTTTCTCTTGAGGATCTACCGAGAGAACACTCCGGCTGTATTGATTGTCCCGGCGGCAGCTCCTGTTCGAAAGTGGCCGACAAGGAAGATAATGAAAGGCTTATTAGCGGCATGACAATCAACCAATGGTGCCTGAGTTACCCACTCCTGAATAATATCATAGCCTATAAAGAGACCACCTGGTTCAACCCGGCAACCGAAAAGACCAGCACTGCCCTGGCCAAAACCGATCTCAATGTTGGCGATATCGATGCCGCTGCGGACCGATTCGAACGCTTCCGGACTTTTATTGCAACAGCCTTTCCTGAAACCCTGAAAGATAGCGGCCTGATTGAATCACCCCTGCTGCATATACCTCTCATGCAGGCAGCCCTTGAACAACAGTGCGGGCTGCAGCTACCTGGTCGACTCCTTCTGAAATGCGACAACCTCCTGCCGATCGCAGGTTCGATCAAGGCTCGGGGGGGCATCTATGAGGTTTTGAAATACGCAGAAGAGGTCGCTCTGGCAAGCGGCATTCTACAAGCAGGACAGGACTATTCTGTCCTGGCCGGCGATCGAGCCCGTGAAGTGTTTTCTCGTTACCGAATTGCCGTCGGCTCAACCGGCAACCTCGGATTATCCATCGGTATCGTCGGTGCCCGACTTGGTTTCAAGGTCACCGTCCATATGTCCGCCGAAGCCCGCACGTGGAAAAAGGAGCTGCTACGCAGCCTCAGCGTCGAGGTCATCGAACACCAGGGCGATTACAGCCTTGCGGTGGAGGAGGGACGCAGACAGGCGAAAGACGAACCGCACTGTCACTTTGTCGATGATGAAAACTCCACCGATCTTTTCCTCGGCTACACGGTAGCGGCACAACGGCTGCAGCGACAACTCCTAGAGCAGGCCATTCCAGTCGACGCCGAGCATCCACTTTTTGTTTATCTGCCCTGCGGGGTAGGCGGCGGCCCTGGTGGTATCACTTTCGGCCTGAAACACACCTTTGGTAATAACGTCCACTGCTTTTTTGCAGAACCGACCCACTCTCCCTGCATGCTCCTCGGCCTCTATACCGGCCTGCATGACAGGGTTTCTGTCAAGGATTTCGGTCTGAACAACAAAACCGCTGCCGATGGCTTGGCGGTCAGCCGCCCGTCGGGTTTTATCGGCAAAATCATGGGACCACTGATTGATGGGGTGTTCACAGTTGCTGATGATGAGATGTTTCGCTTGCTGGCGCTCCTAGCCGACAGCGAAGATATCTGGATGGAACCGTCAGCCCTTGCCGGAATGATCGGACCTGTGCGGATAACACAGGCTGAAAAGGATCCGCAAGAAAGATATTTAAAAATCAACATGGCCGACACAACCCATATCGTCTGGGGTACGGGAGGGCGAATGGTACCTGAGAAAGAGATGGCAGAATACTACCGGCACGGCAATGAACTCTTGCAAGCTAAGAAATAATTCCGATTTGCAATTTGCTATCGAAAAGGAAAAAATTGTCATTATAGCAGAGAGGATAGCTGAATGAAACGGACACCCTTATTGTTTTTATTTTCAATATTTATCTTAATAATAGTTGGTTGCGGAAAAAAAGAAACTATCACTGCACCTTTCAGCGAGGATTCTATCGCCGTATTCACTACTGCCGATAAAGAACGTGACCAACTATCAACGGATGACCAGAAAGAACTCCATCGTGTTTTTACCTGGCTCAATCGAGATGTTGTCGACCTCCTGCGCGAAAACGGTTTTAAGACGGTCCTGTTGGAGGATATGAAAAGCTATTCGAGCAGCATGGGGCCACTTTTCATCATTAACGTTGAATTCTTCAATCCAGGTGTAACCGCAAGCCTCCCCCAAGGGCGAATGGGTAACCCGGTCTCCTCGCTTGATCTGAGTTACAAACTCCTCGATGAACGGGGGGCCCTTTTAACCGAATGGCATGACGGAGCGCATTCGATTAAGGGAGGCACGTATTGCGCCCGGACCCTGAATCGCAGAGCAGTGGAAAAGATCACCGAATTCTTTCAATCCCGATAAACCGTTGAAAAAATTCACTTGATTTGTGAAACGGTGGAAGTGGATCAACGACAGTAGCAAAACATGGGAAAATGGTTAAGGTAGTATCGGTAAAATTGTTTTAAAAGACATCAAAACGATGAGGACAACGACATGGGCAAGACCAAAACATTTCGAGTGGAAAACGGCAGAATGTTCTTTAAATGTGATCTGTGTCAAAATAAAAGGATGGTCGCTGTTGGCCCTGGAGTTCGCACGAGAGTGCTACGCTGTATTAAATGCGGAGAATCAACCCGGTGTGTCTTCAACCGACGTATGACGCAAAGAGAATCGCAAACCGGCTCTGTTTTTTTGCAAACCAGTGACGGCAGTGAATTGACAGTGGACCTCTATGACATCTCGCTGAAAGGGGTGGGTTTCGATTTGTCCAGCAGGGATACGAACAAAATTACTGTCGGTCGGGATGTCCAGTTCAAATGCACATGGAATCCACGGCTGTTAGGCTCTGGGCGGTATATCGTACGATCGGTAAAAGATCAGCGGGTCGGTGTCGAAAGGCGTGCTGGTTGATGGTAACGCATCCTCAATATTGAACTTTTCCAGTACCAGCTCCGATCAATAGAACTTTTTGATATCCTCTTCATTGAAAGCCATCACATAGGCCGCCTGGCCCCCCTGAACTGCGAACTTCCGCCAAAAAGAGAAGTGTTGTCCTGAAGGCAAATGCCAAGAAGATATTATCCGCCCATTCTCTTGTTAGTAGAAACGAATCTTAAAAAGGAAGGCAGATTACTGAGGAAGCGCAGCCAGCTGTCCGGGGATTTCCAAAACATCGTAATATAGCCCCAGATAACCCTATGTCGTTGGAAATGACTTCGGTAAAAATCGACAAACAGTTCTTCCATCCTGGCCAACTCAATCCCCCGCGGCACGAACTGAAAGCACATGCAATCCATCTTCTCCCAATCCTCCATGAAGGTTCCCATAGTCTCACCCGCCTCTTTAATTTGTTTATACACCGGTGAACCGGGAAAGGGCGTGAACTTGGAGAGATTAAAATCGTCAATGGGAAGAGAAAAGACATAGGCCTTACTTTTTTTGATGCTCGACTCGGTTTCTCCCGGCAATCCCATCATCAATAGGCCTTTGACCCGAATACCCGCCTTTTTTATCAGATCTATTTTTTCACGCATCATCTGTAAATCGACATTTTGCCGATGGGCGGCGAGCAGCAATTCGTCGCCGGTCTCAATCCCCAGGCTGATCATCCAACAGCCTGCCTCCTTCATCAGCTGCAGTAATTCAAAATCTAGGTGCTCGGCCCTGGCCGCACAATTAAAGGTCATACCGAGCGGTTTGTCCTTGACCATCAGACAGAAATCCACAACCCGTTGACGGTTGAAGGTGAACTGGTCATCGTAAAAATTGAGGTGCCGCAGCTGATAGGTCTCTTTCAGGTACAGGACATGGCGGTACAGATAGTCAGCTGAATTATAACGAAAGGTCCTGCCAAAAACCGAACGGTCACAATAGCTGCAGGCGTAGGGGCAGCCGCGGCTGGAGATACAGCTGCCGTTAGGGGCTTTTGGGTAGTTGAAGATGGGCAGAGTATAGGCCTCCGGATATCCGGCCAATTTGGTGTAGTCGGGAAAAGGCAGGCTATCCAGATCGAGCAGTTTTTTGCGCCGCCCGGTGAAGAAGGCCTTACCGTCCGGGCCGCGTAACACCAGCCCTTCCACTTCAGCCCGCCGCTCCTCCGGGGTGGCCAGCAGCTCCCTGAGGGTCTCCTCGCCTTCGCCGACCACCGCATAGTCAATAGCGGGATAGGTGTCAAGTACGTCCTCCTTTACTGCCGAGACGTGCACCCCGCCGAAGACCACCTGAATTTCCGGCTGGATGCTTTTAGCCAGACGGGCCAGCCTTTCGCCATCAAAAAAACTCGAAGTCGTACAGGAAAAACCTATAAAGGCAGGATTCTCGGCCCGCAGAAATGCAATAATCCTCGCATCGGAATCAGGATGGGCGTAACAGTCGATAATAGCGTTTCGGTAGCCATGGGCACTTAGATAGGCGGAAATAGAGGCGAGGCCAAGTGGCGGCATGATATTCGCCACCCGCGAGATATCACTGCCGGCGCGTTTAGCACTATAGCCGAGGGGATGGATCAGGAGAATGGTTGTTCCGTTCTGTTGCATGAGTCGTTCTTCGGTCAAAGGGTAGCCCCTCTGTTTATGATTGTTTTTGCCAAAAACCCTGGCGCCATTTCTGATGAAACTCACGTAACCAATCCGGGGTGAAAAACTGGACTGCACCATCCACATCAGTCAGCAGTTGCACTGTATATCCTCTGGTTGCGACCTGGCCCTGAGGGTTGAAAATTGTGTAGGAAAAATTCAGCCTGGCCGTTTCCGTCCAGTGAAGAGCTGCCTCTATCCGAATAGTATCGTCAATACGCAACGGCAGTTTATAATCGAGGTGCATCTGCACAACCGGCGCCATCATCTGATTGGCCCTGATAGTGTGGTAGTTTAAACCATAGGAGTCACCGAAGGCCACGCGTCCGTCTTCAAAGAAAGTGGCATAATGTCCATGCCAGACCATTCCGAGAATATCGACCTCTTCAAAATGTATCCGCCTTTCGGCCGATGCCACGAGAGGAGCCGGGTCACCCTCCTGCCTGGGAAAATAGTTTCGTGGAACGCCCATATCTTTTAACATCCTCTCTTCTTTAACAGGCATAAAACATCTGCTCAGGTGGATTCCATCCTCCCCGGCAGTTGTTTGAAACAACCATTAGGGGGCGGGTTTCGTCGCTTCAAGGAATATCCTTACGCCCAGCCAAGGTTGGCGGTACATTACCGCTGCCTTTCCCGGCCCCTGTTCCCAATCGGTGCCAACCTGCCATATCTCCAGTGGTCCGGCCTGGCCGTATTTGCGCCAGCCTTTTCCCGCCTCCTCTTCACGGCATAACCTATACAACCACGTCCCTGCACAAGGCAGGGTCGCCGGTTCTTGGAGATAGGTCCTTGCCAGAACTTCGGCCAGAAATCCGTCCAGACCGGAATCTTTCAAGGCACCTTTAGCGTGTATCAATCGATGCCCACCGTCCTCTGCCACCACCACCTCGAGAAGTTTTACCCCTGTTGCGTCTAGGAGGGCATAATACAGTCCATTTCCTTCTTGTCGCAAGGCAAGGAGACCGGAGAAACGCGGCTCGCCCCACCTTTCAATGCGAATATTCATCAATCGGGCCGCTGGGTTGCCGCTCGCATCCTGTATAAGAGGCGAGATACGCAGCGGCAGGCTGCAACCACAAAAAAACAGGCAGAGACAACATAACACCACACCCAGGCGCATAACTCACCCCTTCTTGCCGATTTCCAGCAGAGCCGGGCTGACCAGCAACGCTGCC
This sequence comes from Pseudomonadota bacterium, assembly GCA_018821785.1. GTDB lineage: Bacteria > Desulfobacterota > Desulfobulbia > Desulfobulbales > Desulfocapsaceae > Desulforhopalus_A. The sequence continues at coordinate 1,601 of JAHJLI010000204.1, read as the reverse complement.
GGCCAGGCCACCCCAATACCTATCAACACGGTTATGCCGAGGGCATTGAGGGCCGGGTGCCCCGCAAAAGCCAAAACGCCGAAACCGATAAGCGAACTGGCGGCGCAGATACTCACGGCCTTAGCCGAGGTAATACTGCCAGGAGAAAGCTTGGCGCAAACGATAAAAATACCGTAATCAACAGAAAGACCGATAACCATTATTCCCATGATCAGATGCATCATGTTCAGCTGACCGTCAGCCAGCCAGCAATACAACGACATGGCAGCAAGGGCTGACAGCACAGGGGCAAGCACGGCCGCCACCGCCCTGAGCTGACGAAATTGCAGGGACACCAGCAGCAAGGTGACGATCCCGGCAGCAAGCGACAGAGTAACGATATCGTGTCGCAAAAGCCGCTCAACTTCAGCTCGCCATTTGAGAGCAGCCAGGACAGTAACCTTCGGGTCGCTCTCGGCAAACTCCAGGAGGGCCGGCAGGGTTGTTTTATCAATAGCGACAGTGGTCATCGCCAGATATTTATTATCGCCCTTATCATCGGACGCTCCAGGCGTTTTCAGCATCGAGGCAAAAAGGGGTTGCAGGGGACCGCCGAGAAAACTCTCCGGTGAAAGGGCTTCCGGCTGACGATCCAGCCACGAGAAAAACGGTGTGAAGGCCTGTTCGGTAAAACCAAGAGCAACCGCTTCGGCTACAAACCGCCTGTCGAAATCCGGGCGTAGACTTGCCCAGAAACGGTGCCACCCTTCGAGGTTTTCGGCCTGGGTTGAAGGTCCCGGCAAAAGAGGGGCAAACGATTGATACTTTGTTGCTTTTTGTCCATGCAAAAAAGTGGCGACGGAAGCATTGCGGTCAAGGACCTCGGCAAGGCTTGCTCCTTCGGCAACCACAAAGGCCTGCTCGCCCTTATCACCCCATGTGGCGGAGAAATGTTTCTCGTCATCAATTACCTGCCGATTTGGTACATCGAGTGCCCGCAAATCGCCGTTATAGCGCAGCTGCGGCCATGAAAGAAGGCCAAGAAGCAAAAACATCCCCCAAAGGCCGACAACCAGCACAGGATGTCTGAAAGAAAAAATTTTCTCCAGCCATTTACCCATCGATTTCTGGTCGATGGCGGGCCGCACCTTGGCGATAGTTGGAATCAGCAGCCAGGAAAAGACCAAAGCAAGTGCCACCCCGGAAAGGGCCAGCAGGGCCATCTGACGGTGCGAGACAACCTGTGAAAAGAGCAGGACGACAAATACCCCCATCGTCGTCAAAGCGGCAAAAAACATCGGTTTGCCGACTTCTTTAAGGATGTCCTGCCGGCTGCCACCCCCCCCGATCAGGCTGAGATACAAATGAATGGAAAAATCGACGGCTATCCCTAAAAGCACTATGCCGAAACCGAGAGCAATACCGGTAAGATCTCCGTATACCAGACAAGTAAGACCAATGGCCGGCGGCGCCGCAAGAAAGGGTACTATAAATACAGCAAAGGCCCGAATATCACGAAGAGTAAAACATAACAGGATGAGTAGAAGGACCGAAGCCACCGGGAGCAGCATTCGCAGATCCTGCTTAATGGACTGGCTGTTGGCCAGGGTGTGCGGCAGGCT
>JAHJLI010000203.1 GCA_018821785.1 Pseudomonadota bacterium | reverse complement strand
GGGGTGGAAACCAAAGCCCAGCGAGCATTCCTCCACAAATATGGATGTGATTATGCCCAAGGGTACTACTATGCTCAGGCCCTCCCGGTCGCGGAGATAGAGCAGATACTGACAGGAACCCGCCCACTGGTACCGAAAGAGCATTCCATCGATCCCCACCCCTGAGCCAATAGTCCGGCAAGCCTCATTGGTTTGTTTGTTTGTTTGTTTCTTTCTTAATTATTCAGTTTATGATGAAGATTTTTTATAGTTTCACTTGAAGCAATATAAAAACAGGGTGCCAATTCATGAACCCATGGCTGACAATTGACTGACCTTCCACTGAGACTTTCGCATTCAAACAGACATCGTAAGAGGTATCTCTGTCCTGAAAGGGAAATAAGGGATCATTGACTAAGGGGTATTGTCCTTAGTCCTGAGTTAAATTTGGTATTGACAGCGAGTCGAGTCCATATCGCTCTTATATATTTGGCGAGACTGACTAGAAATATGTTGACAGTCGATGAATCCCTCCGACTCTAGATCAAAGGCAACAAAGACTACAGATAAACGTTGAATCTGCAATGCATTGTCTTTTTCCCTTTCGGGAATTACATACTGAACATTTTGCCATTATTTGCTTCCTTTTTTTGTAGTTTCCGAACGTTTAGTTCTGCGAGAGTCGGGTTTTTGTGGGCTTCCACCGAAACGTGTTGTTAACTTTTTAATTTTATTTGAATATTGGCTTCATAAAACTACGTTCAAAACTAAAGATACACCTTGTTTCTTCGGCGTGTTTAAATGCTTTTATGCAGTCTTTGTCTGTTTTTATTTTTCCTCTGTATTCTTCATATTCAGCAAGGCTAGGGAAGCTGAAGAGGGCGTAAGCAATATTACTTGCTCCTTCATGGGGCATGAAATAACCATGATGTTTTCCACCGAATTTATCTACAAGTGGAATCCACATCTTTGCATATTCTTCAAATTCCTTGAGTTTGTAAGGATCGATGACGTATTTCAGATAGCAAGTGATCATTTTTTTCTTTTCAAAGTTAAGGTTAATATCCTGCGTTGGCTTTTTGGGGATAAAATAGACCAACCATGACTAATTTTTTGTCTAACCCCTGTAAACAAGAAAACAAGCCAGGACTCTTTTTAGTACCCATACAAGGGGAGTAAGGCACTAAATTCGTCGAATCCCACTGCTCTTTCAGAACTATTTTTGCCGAAGGCCTATGCTTACTTCTCACATTTATTAGACACACAATATTTTTTCAATTAGTAGCTGAGGATTCTTAAATTAGCAAGAAAAGACGTTAGGAACGGCCACGAGTCTTTTCGGGGATATGACCCCGTTTATCATGCAAATCGGAACAGGGAGGTTTTGTTATCCAATGAGTTCTAATTGGAGCTAAAGTTATCGGCTTTGTCTGTCAACTACACTGCTTTTGGGGCATTTTTCCTTGACACCTCGTTGATTGGCCTGCTCTCAAAAATATGGATCTCAACTTTCCGAAGTTGATTGAACATTTTGAATTAACAGTAATATATTTCGCCAATCGTCTACTAGGAGGCTGTCCGAGAATAGGCATTTTGTCAAAAAACGAGGCATTTTCAAAAAAACAAGCACAGCCATATAGTTGATATTGCGAGCATTGTTTTTTTTAAATAACGAAATGTTTGGGCAAAAGGGCATTCTCGGACAGCCTCCTAGTTTGAATGAACTCAACTGCGGCACCCATAATCGCATCAATCATCGCAATTACAATGGCTTCAGCGAACTCACCTGCTGAATCGATCTTGTCGAGTGCAAGCTCCAACAATCTCTGCAGTGCATCCATCAAAGATGAGGTCTTTGATCTCTTCGCTGCAGGCAAGGATATCGCGCCATGGTGCATCCTATCCATTGTTTCCATCACGATAAATTCATTTATTGAATTGATAACATCATGTTACAAGACAACAAACAACTCTCACACAAGAATATTTTAATTTCACATACAACATTATAATGTTTCAGTTGAAACTTCCTATGTTTTCACTTGAACTTATTTAAAAACAGGTTTAAAACAAAACTAGTACTCTTCCGGTTACAGGCTCAATGT
>JAHJLI010000017.1 GCA_018821785.1 Pseudomonadota bacterium | reverse complement strand
TTCCCTTTTAGAGATGGATTTTCAGTTGCTACCCCGCAGGCAGGACACTGGAAACCTTTAGGCCATCGAATTTTAGCAATATCAGAACTCCTGATCTCAGGAAGGAAGCGGTAATTGTAATATTCAATCAATATTCTTGTAATCATTAGTGAATGTTTGAACCACAGATGTGTTGGCATGAAAAGATTGGCGACGGGGAGAGATTTCGATAAGATACCATCTTTTCATCAACCCACAGTTCTTTCGGCAGTTTACCATAACCTGGAACCATTGAGATGCCTCAACTCCAATTACCGTTTTTCCCCCAAGGGACTACACTCATTAACGCAAATATTGGTTTTCATCGGGAGGGTGATACAATCACTTATTTCTATGGCCATCTTCCTGTTTTTCACCATGAGGTTGACGACCACCGAAGCTTCCGTATGATCATCAGTCAGCTCTATATAAACGGCAGCGTAAGGCAGTCTGAAATCTGCCGAGCTTTTGGCATCGCGGCAATCAATGTAAAGCGAGGCGTAAAACTGTATCGTGAAAAAGGAATTGCCGGATTTTACGAAGAACCGCGGAGGCGCGGAGCAGCAGTGCTGACACCGCCTGTACTTTTAGAGGTCCAGAGGTATTTGGACCAGGGGGAGGAGATAGCGGAGATCGCCGTCAGGATGGATCTCCTACCTGACACCCTGCGCAAAGCGGTTCAGGCCGGCAAACTTCATAAACCTAAAAAAAAGCGTAACAACCAAATCGGAACAACCAGCGAGTACAAAAAGTGCGAGAAGTGCAGGAGATGCTGCAGCACCGATCGGCATGGGAGCCACCGATATTTTTGGCCGTATCGCTACCAGCCTGTTTGTGGTAAGGAAGCATTGCCGCCAACCTTCACGGCCTGTCACGATGTCCCTGCCGGTGGTGTGCTTCTGGCCCTGCCGGCACTTCTTGCGATGGGATTGCTTCGACACTCGGAGAAATATTTTGAGCTTTCAGCAGGATTCTATAGGCTCGATTCAATTTTCTTGGTCTTGGCTTTTATGGCGCTGGCTCGGATCAAATCTGTTGAAAAGCTGCGTTATTGTTCTCCCGGCGAATGGGGTAAGCTTTTAGGCCTGGATCGTATTCCGGAAGCAAAGACCCTTCGGGAAAAAATTGGGATTCTTTCACAGCAGGGTGAACCCTATCAATGGGCAGGAGAGCTTGGCCGGGAATGGATGGCGATGGAACCGGAGGCTGGGGGTGTTTGTATATCGATGGTCATGTCCGGGTCTACAACGGTCACCAGACGAAATTGCCACGTCACTATGTGAGCCGGCAAAAATTATGTCTGCGGGCAACTACCGATTATTGGGTCAATGCCATGGATGGTCAGCCATTTTTCGTGATCAACCAGGAGATTGACCCAGGATTATTGCAGGTATTGGAGAACGAGATTGTTCCCCGCCTGGAGGCAGAGATTCCCGCTCAACCGGCAAGGTTTGAGCTACCGCAGTCGCCGAATATACATCGATTCACCATGGTATTTGTTCGTGAAGGGTACAGTCCCGGTTTTATGAAACTGATGCGTGACAAAGGAATCGCCTGTCAGACATACCACAAATATCCAGGAGAGGATTGGCCTGAAGAAGAATTCCACAAGAAACCAGTACGATTGGTATCTGACAATATTGTGGAAATGCGACTTGCCGAGCGAGATGTTTTTCTTGGCAAGACACTGTGGGGCAGGGAGATCCGCAAGCTGACTGAAAGCGTTCACCAGACAGCCATAATCAGCACCGATTACCAAAGTGACTGTAGTCCTGTAGCCGCAACAATGTTTGCCAGATGGTCACAGGAAAACTTTTTCAGATATATGCGCAAGCACTATAATCTTGATGGTGATGGCCTTGCCGACTATTCAACCGAGGAGATATCTGAGACGACCAAGTTGGTCAACCCCGAGTATCGAGCGGTTGATGGCAAGGTGCGCAGTCATGTCAGTAAGCTCAACCGAATGCGGCGAAAATTCGGTGAAATCATGCTGATTGAGGAGATTGCCCCCAGAAAGGTGGAAGCCTATCAGCAGAAGAAATCTGCACTCCATGAAGGGATCAATGGCCTGGAACGATTAATAGAAGAACTGAAAGTTTGCCGAAAGGAAACACCAAAGCACATCACCATAGCTGATCTGCCGAAGGAAGATCGCTTCAGACGCCTGGGCGCAAAGAGCAAATATCTGATTGATACGATCAAGATGATCGCCTACCGGGCGGAAACTGCTATGGTAAGTATCATTCGTGATTCAATGAGCCGCATTGAAGATGCTCGGAGCCTAATTGAGGGAATTTATACAACAGAAGTGGATTTGATTCCCGATGAAGAGGATGGAACATTGAAGGTCCGATTGCATCAACTGGCGAACTGCTCAAGCGGAAAAACTCTACAGCATTTGTGCAACGAACTTAACAACACCTGTACTCAATTTCCTGGCACGAATATGAGGTTGTTTTACGAACTGGTGTCATAGTAAATTCGCTGAGGTCAGGAGTTCTGACCATGGATCAACTTGGCAGGGTGGTCAAGGAGTGTCTTGAAAAGGGTTCTCGGAAAACAATGATTGAGCACTGAAGTATTGCTGTCATTCCGCCCGAAGGGCTTCCACAGGATTAAGGCCGGCAGCATGGCGGGCTGGCATGACACCGGCCAAAAGCCCGATCCCCATCGCCAGGGCCTCTGCATAAACCGCATAAATCCAAGGTGTATGGGTGGGCAGGGCCGGAACGAATTCTCCTAAGAGCCAGGCGATTCCTGCACCAAGAACGAGACCTGAGATCCCACCGATACCAGCAAGCACTACCGCTTCACCGATAAACAGCCAGAGAATCTGTCTGCGGTCGGCACCGATAGCTCGCAATAGGCCGATTTCCGGGGTCCGCTCATTGACAGCGATGGTCATAATGGTGACAATGCCCACGCCGCCAACAAGCAGGGAGATCGCGCCTAGGCCACCGACGGCCAAGGTCAGGATACCCAGCACAGAACCAAGAACCTCAAGCATTTCCTCCTGGGTGGTGATGGTAAAATCCTCGCTGCCGTGTCTGTTTTTCAGTAATTTCCTGGATCTTTCG
>JAHJLI010000016.1 GCA_018821785.1 Pseudomonadota bacterium | reverse complement strand
CTTCACCGGTGGGCCTCCGCAAAATGGTCAACTGATGCAAAATAATGCGAATGTAGTGCCACTGGAAATATTTAGTGTTTCTATCTAGCTGTATTATATATATATTATATTTGAAGTGTTAAACATGGGTTAATACCCCGGATTGGAGAGCAGGTCTTTCTGGATAACATTCAAATAGAAATGTCTCAGTGGTGGAAGAATACGAACTGACTCGCTCCAAACAATGTCCTGGTAGAGAAATGACAATGCGAATGAAACGCTCTAGCCTCACTGACCTTTCGGTTTAACCTGCCAATGATAAGGTTATTGTTCAGATATCCTTTTGAAATATAAGATGCCTCCGGATATACGTAATAAATTAGGGGACTATTACACAATTACGACAGAGGATGGGAATTTCTTGTCGAGAGGTGGTCATGCCTTTTACCCTCGGAATGTTTATCAGTTTGCGTGCAAAAGTTTCTTGTTTTACGTGCAAGCTTACACAGGCTAAGGCCTTAGTTGTTATCGCGGCCTCTGTCGTGATTATGGTTTTCTCGCCTTCTTTCGTAGTCACGGCCTCTGTCGTGATTATGGTTTCCTTGATCTCTATCGCTATCATGATCTTTAACTCGACCATGGTCTCTTTCGTGATTTCGGTTCCCCTGGTCCCTATCGTGGTCATGGCCTTCTCGTTCTCTGTCGTGATCGTACGACTCGTCTCTATCCGGCCAAGGTGGCGGGAGCATACATCCCCCAATAGATATAAGAAGTGTCGAAAATACCATAAACAACACTATGCTTTTTTTCATTTCATTATCCTTTTACAACATTGTTGTAATTTGACACAGGGGCGCATTTGTCAATCAGGCTATTATAAATTAAGACACTATACTCATTTTGCCACGACAGAATTCAAGTAATCATTGAAGAGAAGTGGCTCAGCAAGGTGGGGTTGCTGAGCGCAAAGCGATAATCGACCGGGCCCATGCACTTTCGGTGAAGATGCAAGTCCAGTTAGCCGGGATAAGCCGTGGCAGTGTTTATTATCGGCGAAAATCCGTTAATGCCATTGATCTCGGGATGATGCGGTAAATCGATGAACTGCATTTGGAGCATCCGTTTATGGGCGCGCGGATGCTGCGTGATCAGCTCAACCAAGCTGGCCACGATGTGGGCCGCAGGCATGTAGGCACGTTGATGAAGCGCATGGGAATTGAAGCGCTGTACCGAAAACCGGGAACGAGCAAGAAACATCCCGGTCATAAGATCTATCCATAATAAAGACGTTGCAAAAACAAGCATATGGATTTCGAGACATGGATTTCTTTAAACTGAAAATCCTCGGGCTTCATGAGACGAAGTACGCTTTAGTCGGATGAACCGTATATCTGTTCCTCCATACCTTCTGAGTTTCAAGTAAGAGATCCTGTAACGGATTTTCTGCCAATTTCCCTCTGTGAATGTTTCCAAAGCTACTGTTAGAAAAGTATACATTATTGTCTTCCTTGAGCTCAGCAATGTTTCGTTTTTGCGCCGATCCTTGCAAAATAAAAAAGGGGGGTTAACTCGCGATGAGTTAACCCCCCTAATTTTATTGGTGGAGCTAGACGGGATCGAACCGACGACCTCTTGACTGCCAGTCAAGCGCTCTCCCAGCTGAGCTATAGCCCCAGATTTATCTCAGTCAAAAAACACGGCTATCATTAACAAGGTTTGAAGGTTGTGTCAACAGAAAATAAGATAAATTTTTCTTGAAAATAGCATAGTTGTTGCTAACGAAATTGAGGTTTGGTATGCTTCAATGTTTTATGGGAATGGTTCATCTTTCAACACCAAACATATTCTCGATAGAGCTCAACTTCCTTATCCGGCTTTGAGCTGACATATTTTTAAGGTGCGACCGGGTGCCTTATATCTAATCTCAAGGGAAACTACATGTATTCACCATTTAATTTTCTGTTTGGATGGTTGTCAAACGATCTTGCGATCGATCTTGGAACGGCTAATACGGTTCTTTATGTTAAGGGCAAAGGGATTGTGTTGAGAGAACCATCAGTTGTCGCTGTTCGGCAAGATGGAAGGATGAGCAAGGTGCTTGCCGTTGGACATGAAGCAAAAATGATGCTTGGAAAGACTCCAGGAAACATTACTGCTATCCGTCCCATTAAAGATGGGGTCATTGCCGATTTTGAAGTTACCGAGGCGATGCTCCGATATTTCATCAATAAGGTACATAATAGAAGAACTCTAGTACATCCGCGGATCATGATATCTGTGCCTTCCGGTATTACCCAGGTTGAAAAAAGGGCCGTACGAGAGTCTGCGGAATCTGCTGGCGCCAGAGAGGTCTACCTGATTGAAGAACCGATGGCGGCAGCCATCGGAGCCGGTTTGCCGATCACCGAACCCACGGCTAATATGATTATTGATATCGGTGGCGGGACCACGGAGGTAGCGGTCATTTCCCTGGCGGGGATTGTCTATGCGAAATCAGTCAGGGTTGCCGGCGACAAAATGGATGAGGCAATCTTGCAGTATATCAAGCGGAAACACAACCTGGCGATCGGTGAGCGTACCGCCGAATTGATTAAAACCACTATTGGTAACGTAATGCCTGAAGAGCCGTACGAAACCATGAATATTAAAGGGCGGGATTTGGTTTCCGGGGTTCCTAAAACACTGCAAATTACCGCAGACGAAATTCAGTCGGCGATTGCCGAACAGGTCGATGTGATCGTTGAGGCGGTGCGGGTAGCCCTCGAGGTGACCCCGCCGGAACTGGCAGCTGATATCGTTGATAACGGCATTGTCCTAACCGGTGGTGGGGCGCTTCTGAAGAATCTTGACAAATGTCTTAAAGAGGCGACGGGGATGCCGATTATTGTCGCTGAGGACCCCTTGTCATCAGTGGTTCTGGGTTCAGGCAAGGCATTGGATAATCTTGATATCCTGCGGGAAGTGACGATCGAGTAATCACCACACCAAGCGATGTAATTCCCGTGTCGGCGAGGAGAATCCGCCGGCACCTCATGTTTTGTTTTCTACAGTTTTAATTCGTGCGAAAGAATACCAAAGCTAAACAGGGTCGTTCGATTGGTGCAACCATCAGAATTCTGTTGCTGATAACGATTTTACTCGTTGTTGGCCTGCTGTTGCTTGCTGCCATGCTCGGTGGTCGATTTGGTCCGCCTCACCAGTTTACCCTTGATTTTGTTGGCCCTTTGCAGAGTGGTGTCACCCGAACATTTGCCGGAATTGTTAACCTGAAAAACGATTATGTGGCTTTACTGAATGTAAGGGCTGAAAATAAACAACTGCAGTCACAAATAGACAAATATCTCACTGAACTAGGAGAATATCGCGAAGGGTACAGCACATACCGCTATCTTCAGGAGATGCTGGCATTGAAAGATAAATTGACCTTTAAGCCCATTGCCGCCCGTGTGGTGGGTAAAGAACCGGCGTATTGGTACCAGACAATAGTCGTAGATCGTGGGAAAAATGACGATATCCTGGAGGGGATGATAGCTCTTGCACCTGGCGGGGTTGTCGGGCAGGTTATGCACACCGCGGAAAATTATTCAAAAATATTGCTCGCAAACGCACCAAGCAGTGCAATAGATGCAATGGTTCAGAAAAACAGAACCCGAGGTATCTTGAAAGGTGCGGGGGAAAAGGGATTTTCGTTGCAATATGTTTTGAAAACTGCCGATGTGGAAGTGGGTGATTATATTGTCACTGCCGGCATCGGAGGCCTCTTCCCGGCCGGAATACCGCTTGGCAAGGTTTCGAAGATCGAGAAGAAGCAACGTGGAATGTTTCAAGAAATCGAGGTGGAACCGCATATTGATTTTCAGAAATTGGAATATGTTTTACTCGATCCTACCGATCGTAAAACTGTATTAGATTCCATGAACCTGTCGCCAAAGAGGTAGTTTCGGGAATGCTGGTTTTTTCATTTTGGGCAATAGGAATAGTGTTGATAATTGCCCAAACCACCCTCCTCGAATATTTTCCGTTGTGGTTCGGACGCCCGGATTTGATTTTTGTTCTGGTGGCGTTTATAGCCTACCGCTTTGCCTGGATTCCTGGGATTTTTTTGGTGTTTGCTTTGAGTTGGGTTTTGGATGTCGTGGCCGGCATCTACCTGGGTTTGTATCCGTTGGTGTGTCTTTTGGTTTTTGCTGCACTTAAAACGCTGACCAATAAAAGCCCGGTTAAAGAATCCACCTATCAAATACCGCTGGTGGGTCTGAGTTATTTCTTGATGCAGATATTCTTTAATTTAATCAATTCTATTCTCTTGCCCGATATGCTCCCTGAGTGGTCATGGCTTGGAGCTCTGCAAAGAACGATTCTCGTAGTCCTTTCGGCAATCCCGCTGTTTATACTGTTTAACCGATTATATGTATACATCCTCAAACGGCGTCTCCGCGGCAAACCACCAAGGAGGCGCTCTCAGCGACCAATATGACTCAAGAAGAAGATGTGGGTCTGAAACTGGCTTTCAAGGAAATTGAGGAAATCGAAGAACGCGATGATGCTGCACTCGATCTGTTAAAAAAAAGACTGCTAGGTGTGGCCGTAGTTGTTCTTTTTTTCTTTGTGTTGATTGTTCTCAGACTTTGGAATCTCCAGATAGTCGATGGGCCGGAGTATGAGAAACGTTCCTATGGCAACCGAGTCAGGGTAAGGCAAATGGCGCCTCCTAGGGGCCATATTCTCGATCGGAACGGCAGAGAAATAGTCACTAACCGACCTTCTTTCGATGTCTTGCTCATACAGGAGGATTCGTACGATATTGGCGATGTTCTCAAACGGCTTGCCCCAATCCTTGGCACCGATGTTTCCGATTTATGGGCGAAAGTGCGCGAAGCCTCAAGCAACCCTCGATACATGCCGGTGCGATTGAAAGAAGATATCGACTGGCAGACTTTAGCTTATTTAGAAAACCATAACCGTGAGTTCTCGGGTATCCGAATAGAGGTACAACCAGTTCGAGTGTATCACTATGACGATCTCGCAGCGAACACAATTGGTTATCTCGGAGCAATTTCCAAGAAAGAACTGGATGAAGCTGATAAGAGCATTTATTCTGGTGAAGACATCATCGGCAAGAAAGGCATCGAGAGGCTTCGCGAAAATGATCTTCGCGGGGTTAAGGGCCAGAGTTACTCTGAAGTTGATGCCAAGGGGTTTGAACAAAAACAGTTGAAAACTGTGGAACCACTTTCCGGCCGAGAGATCAGGTTGACCCTAGATGTTGATTTACAACAGATCGCAGAGAGTTATATGGCCGCCGGTGAGAAGTCAGGGGCGGTAGTGGTTATGGAGGTCAACACCGGCCGAGTACTGGCTGCGGTTTCCGCCCCCAGTATTCGCATCAAGGAGTTCATCGGTGGGATTTCCCAGGAGCAATGGCAAGCCCTGCTTGATAACTCGAAGCACCCACTCATCAATAAAGTTGTGCAAGGCACCTATCCACCCGGCTCAACGTATAAAATGGTGACCGCCCTGGCGGGTCTTGCCAAAGGTGTTATCGATGAGAATACCACTTTTTACTGTCCAGGCTCATATACATTTGGTAACAGAACATATAATTGTTGGAGGCACAGTGGGCATGGTTCTGTAAGTTTGAATAGGGCTATTTCAGAATCCTGCGATGTCTATTTTTACCAGGTTGGGTTGCGGGTGGGTGTAGATTCCCTCGCGGAATTTGCCCAGAAACTTGGACTTGGGGCAAGAACCGGCGTGGAGATGGAATACGAAAAAGAGGGACTGACTCCTACAAAAAACTGGAAGCTGAAAAGTCGTAAAGCTAAATGGCAGGATGGAGAAACGCTTTCTGTTGCCATTGGTCAGGGCTATAATCTGGTGACCCCACTTCAACTCTGTGTAATGACCGCAGCCCTGGCCAACGGCGGAACCGTTTTTAAACCAAAACTCATCGAACAGGTGGTAGATGTCGAAGGGACTATTATCGAAAATTTCCAGCCAGAATTGGTAAATCAGGAGATTGGCTTAGATAAATATTTCAAGCTCATCAGAAAAGGCATGGAGGAAGTTGTTCATGGTAAAGCAGGTACGGCCCGTAACGTTGCTATTGAGGGTCTGCGGATTGCAGGGAAAACTGGAACTGCCCAGGTCGTGCGCCTCGCCCAGTATCGTGGGCTGAAGGAGGCAGATATTCCCTATGTATATCGGGATCATGCCTGGTTTACCTGTTATGCGCCAGCGGACAATCCAGAAATTGCTGTGACTGTTCTTGTTGAGCATGGTTTACATGGAGGGTCTGGTGCGGGGCCTATAGCGAGAGCTGTATTGAATCAATACTTTAATGGGAAAATCGGCACTAAGGATCCGAATAAGATGGTTCCTGTGGCCATTGATCCTGAAGATGGAACAATAGAATGATTCGCGTAGACAGAAGATTGTTTGAACATTTTGATGTGGTGCTGATGCTGCTGATATTTTTGGTCTGCATGATGGCTTTCTTTAACCTATACAGTGCATCATTTCCGCCAAAGGCATATGGGAGTCAACCCTATGTTAAACAGGGATATTTTTTTCTCATGGCCTTTACAGCTTTTATTTTTATCATCAGTTTTGATTACCAAGTTTTGCATTTTTGGAACTATCCCATTTATGCAATTGTTATTGCCCTTCTCGTGTTGGCGGAAACTATCGGCAACACTGCTGGGGGGGCCCAGCGCTGGATTGATCTCGGTTTTTTTAAACTCCAGCCCTCGGAGCCTGCCAAGCTCATACTTATTATCACTCTGGCAAGCTATTTTTCCCGTAAGGAGGTACATGAAGGGTATTCCATTAAGGATCTATTGGTGCCGGTTATACTGACTGCTATCCCTTTTGTTCTTATTCTCCTGCAGCCGGACCTTGGAACAGCAATGATGCTCGGCATAATTTTTGTGTCGATGGCGATGTTCGCAAGGCTGAGAATGTCCACCTATATCATTATGGGTAGCCTTGCTTTGAGCCTTGGTATCTTTGCCTGGGAGAAGATATTAAAACCTTATCAAAAACAGCGAATTTTTACCTTTCTCGAGCCCGAAAAAGACCCAATGGGGCATGGGTATCAGGTCCTACAGTCGAAAATTGCCATCGGTAGTGGTGGAAAATTTGGTAAAGGATATATGGAAGGTACCCAAGGCCATCTACATTTTCTGCCGGAACGGCACACCGATTTTGCCTTTTCCGTTTGGGGCGAAGAGTGGGGATTTGCCGGCAGTGTTATCCTGGTCGGCACGTATTTCTTGCTGATCATGTGGGGCTTATATGTGGCGATGTACGCCAAAGACCGTTTTGGTGTGTTGCTGGCCTATGGTGTTGTGATGCTTATTTTTTGGCAAGCGGTTATTAACCTCTGCATGGTCCTGGGTTTCCTGCCGGTGGTGGGGATTCCTTTGCCCCTTTTTTCTTATGGCGGTTCATCCCTTATGACGACCATGCTCGGACTGGGGCTGTTGATGAATGTCAGGATGCGACGATTTCAGAACTCTATGTCAAGAGATTAGAAGCCGTTAGTCACTTAGAAAAATCGCCGCATGTTTTTTGCAAAGATTCTTTCATTATTTGTTTTATACCCCCTCAAGCGGTATTAGTTAATACTCTCGTTCGTCAGGATAAGGGAAGTTCTTGGATGGTTTTTCATCAATTTCCTTCATGTTCTGTTACGGACGAAAGCTGGTTCCGAGCCCCCCTTCTATCACGAGTTCTCGCAAGGCAGAAATGAAAGTTGGGTTGACATTGAGGGATGGACAAGCGTGGAGCTGTATTCCTAGTTGTGCCGCACTTTCCTTATAGAGAATACGTATCTCAAAGAGTGTTTCGATATGATCCGAGACAAAACTTATCGGTACCATGAGGACATTCTTGCAGCCTTCCATGGCGAGTTGTTCAAGCATTTCCGGTGTCGAGGGAGCAAGCCATTCGACAGGGCCACTCCTGCTCTGGTAGCAGATTCGGCCATGTATGCCGGTAATTTTCTCGAGAGCTTGGATGGTCTGGTTGATATGATCAACATAAGGATCGCCTTCTTTAATGAATGACACCGGGAGGCTGTGGGCGCTGTATAGTATTGTCACTTCAGCTGAATCGAAGGCTTGCATACCGCAGGCGATATTTTCTGCCAGAGCTTTAATATAGTATGGCTGGGTCGGCCAGGACGCGATAACCTTTAAGGGGAGTCTGGGCGCCAAACGGTGCAGACACCTCCGGAAATGGGACACTGATGATCCGGTGGTGGCTTTTGAAAAATGAGGGTAGAGAGTAAGCACGATAATCTGGTCGACTCTTTGTTGCAGAAGCGACCCAAGGGCTTCATCGGCAAAAGGCGGCCAATAACGCATGGCGACAGCCACTGCATAATTGCCATCTTGTCGCAGGGATTCCTCAAGTGCTTTTGCCTGTTGCCAGGTGATTTTTTTAAGTGGTGAGCCGCCACCAATTTGGGCGTAATTAGCTTTGCTTTTTGGTGCTCTTCGGCGGGAAATAAGCCAGGCGAGTGGTTTTTGTAATAAGGCCGGACCCAGGCGGATAATTTCCCGGTCGCAAAACAGGTTGTAAAGAAATGGCTGGACATCGTCCAAGGTGTCGGGGCCGCCCATATTCAGCAGGACAACCCCGGTCTTGCAGTTTTTCAATGCCGCACTCCAGTATTTTCCCCAGTTTTGTAGGATATCTATTATTTGGAAAATATTCACCAAGACCGTTTAACGGTCTATTCCCCCCACAAGGGCGGATAAGTACCTTTGAGAAATTCATTTTTAAAAACAAGAAATGTATTTCTAAGGTTCTAAAATGAAAAACCATTGTACTAAGAAAGAATGGAGTTGGCCAGTTTTCTTGTTAAAACAATATAAATATGTCATTTCCCGCATGGGCCAACCGGAAAAGAAGTGAGGTCATCTTGATTCTCAGGGACAGGAGAATATAATATAAGAATAAGGCAATCATTTTCTATCAGGACTGTTGGAGGAGGTATTCTTCGTTATTCATGGCCTGATACGGAAAGTGATGTGCAAGGGATTGCATCTTAGGATGCATGAGGCGAACAGTGGCAACGCCATTGTTTGAATCCGAGATGGAGGAACTTTATGGAACTGAAGATCGAAGCCCGAAATGTTGAATTGCGTAAAAGTTGGCAGACCAAGATCAGTGAGGAGCAGGAAAAGCTCATTCGACACTATCCAAATTTTGTTGTCCATTTACGTATCAGCATTGAAGCCACAACCCACTATAAAGAGGGAGGGTTTGAGATCAAACTTGTTGCAGGGGTGCCAAACGACACCGTTGTTGTGACGAGGAGCGGCGAGTCTGTTCGTGCAGTGCTTACTGAATCTTTTGACGTTCTGGCGCTCCAATTGAAGGAAATTCAGCGGAAAAAGAGGAAAAGCCAAAAAGTGTCAAACCATGTCGAGGGGGGCGATAATGTAGGAATAATCAGAAAAATATCACCGCATGAATCTTACGGTTTTATTATGTCTGCTGATAAAAGGGATATCTATTTTCATGAAAACGCCCTCAAAAATGTCAATATCGAAGACCTTGCTGAAGGGGATAGTGTTATTTTTGGTGAAACCCACGGCGATAAAGGCCCACAAGCCTCATGGGTGAGAGCAGCCGACTAGCTGGTGTTGCATCAATAATAAGAGGAAGGGTCTTGGACAGCAATTTCCAAGACCCTTTTTTTTATGTCTAACCCAGGGAAACGGGATAAGTACCTTCACGAAATGAGTTTAAAAAACAAGAAACGAATTTCCAAGGCACTGAAGTTGATAGATCGATTGCGATAACTATTGTACGGTACAAAAGACAAAGAGCAGCTATACTTTTCGCCTCGATTGAAAACCTCGCGCCGTGGCTATTTCATGGCGTTGTTACTACAAAAAAATCATTGTTTTAAGGGAGTAACGAGCTGTGCAAGAAGAAGTATATCTTATTGACGGCAGTGCCTATATCTACCGCGCATATCATGCAATTGCCCCGCTTTCCAATAGTAGGGGAATGCCAACCCATGCTGTACTGGGATTTGTTAACATGGTTAAGCGGTTAATCAGGGAAAGGCAACCAGCATTTTTGGCCATTGCTTTCGACAGCCGCGGGCCGGTATTTCGTCACGAACTTTATGAAGCTTATAAGGCCAATCGGCCACCAATGCCCGAGGACCTGCGTCTTCAGATCCCCTTCATAAAAAAATTTGTGACAGCTTCAAATATCCTTAGCCTCGAAGAACAGGGGGTCGAAGCGGACGACATCATTGCCTCTGCGGTGAAGATGTTCGCTGAACTCGGCCACAGAGTTGTTGTTGTTTCCGGCGACAAAGATCTACTGCAGTTGGTGAGTGATGACGTGGTCATGTGGGATCCCATGAAAGACCGGGTGATGGACAGGGAGGCAATCCATAAGAAATATGCGGTATATCCTGAGCAACTGCTGGATATTTTTTCACTTATCGGTGACAGTTCTGATAATATTCCCGGTGTTCCTGGGGTTGGTCCCAAGACCGCTGAAAAATTGATTAACACCTACGGTTCCCTGGATGGTCTCTATGAACATATAGGCGAGCTTAAACAATCACGGATAAAAGAGCAAATCATCGAAAAGAAGGCCTTGGCATACCTTTCTCGCCAGTTGATAAGACTGAAGACTGATGTCGCAATTCCGGCCGAGTTATCGAAGTATGCACTTGCCGACGCCAATAACGAAGAGTTGGCAAAAATCTATACAGAGCTTGAATTTTCGAGCCTGTTGAAAGGGATTGACACTGCCATACAGGTACCAACAGACGGTTTTATAACGGTTCGCAACCGCGAACAGTTGGCTGCCATGATAAGTGATCTCGCCGGCGTTGAAATCCTTGTCATAGACACTGAAACCACTTCCATCATCGCCCGTAACGCCCATCTGGTAGGGATTTCACTTTGTTCCACCCTCGACCGTGCTTGGTATATACCGATAGGCCATCTTGATGTACAGGGAAATCTCGCCCCCGGGCAGCTCCCGGTCGATGAGGTGAAGACGGCAGTACAAGCTTTGCTCGTCTCTTCGGGGGTACTGAAAATAGGCCACAACCTGAAGTACGATATCACCGTTTTAAAACAGCAATGGGGGATAGATTTAGGTGGAGAGCTGGCCGACACCCTCATCGCCGCCTATCTTACAGAAAGTGGGAGTCGGTCGCTGAAGCTCGATGACCTCTGTCAGGCACGCGGTCTGCGGTTGACCACCTTTGCCGAGGTCACGGGCAACGACAAGAGGGATGGCTGCTTTGCCTATGTTGAAATTGAAAAAGCCGGTGTTTATAGTTGCGAAGATGTCTATGGATCCTTGCTGCTTTGGCAGGAATTAGTTCCTTTACTAGAGCAAAAGGGGCTAGGAGATCTCTTCCGGCAGGTCGAAATGCCAATAGTAACTATTCTGGCAGAAATGGAAACAATCGGAATTTGCGTTGATCCAGCCGTTCTTGCCGTTTTATCTGAGGATTTTACTCAAAAACTCAAAGTCCTTGAGAAGCAGATATATTCCCTTGTAGGACATCCCTTCAATATTAATTCGCCCAAACAGTTGGGGCAGGTACTTTTCGAGGAACAGGGTCTTGCCCACGGGAGAAAGACCAAAACCGGCTTTTCAACCGATGTTGGGGTGCTTGAAAAACTTGCCCAGAAACATGAACTTCCGGCCCTGGTTCTGCAATTCCGTACAATAGCCAAGCTCCTCTCTACCTATGTCGACAAACTCAGTCAGCTGCAGGATAGCGAAACGGGGCGAATCCATACATCCTTTAATCAGGCGGTAACGGCAACCGGTCGACTCTCAAGCAGCGAGCCTAATCTGCAAAATATTCCTATCCGAACCGAGGAGGGCAGCCGGATTCGTGAGGCCTTTGTTCCGGGGCCGGGTTTGGTGTTTCTTGCGGCCGATTATTCACAGATCGATTTGCGCGTTCTCGCCCATTACTCAAAGGATAAAGCATTGGTCGGGGCATTCAGGGCAGGTGAGGATGTGCACGCCCGGACAGCCGCAGAGATCTTTGGGGTTTCGCCACTCCTTGTAACCTCGGAAATGCGCCGGGTGGCAAAATCTATTAATTTTGGCATTGTTTATGGGATGAGCAGTTTTGGTCTTTCCAATCAGCTGGATATCGGTAGAAAGGAAGCGCAAAGATTTATCGATAAATATTTTGCTCTCTATACAGGGGTGCAGCGGTTCATGGAGGACATTGTTCAGCAGGCGCAGGCCTGCTGCTATGTCACGACCCTTCTTAATCGCAGGCGCAATGTCCCGGATATTAATGCAAAGAACAAGACACAAAGAGAATTCGCCGAGCGTATGGCTATTAACACGCCTATCCAGGGCACTGCCGCCGATATTATTAAACTGGCGATGATAGAGTGTCGACAGGCGCTTCATAAGGCTGGGCTATCAGCCAGGATGTTGCTGCAGATTCATGACGAACTTGTTTTCGAGCTTCCTGAGGCGGAACTTGAGGCCACCATGCCGGTTGTAAAGTCGGCGATGGAAAATGCCATGGCGCTGGACGTGCCTTTGATCGTCAATCTTACGATTGGTAGAAGTCTGGCCAAATGACGTTTCTCCGGCTGTTTTGAAAATGGAGACGGATAAGGGGGAGGTGGGGTTTAACGGAAGTTGCCTCATCTTTGAAGCTTCTCAGAGCGATTTTTAATCAAGAAAAAACATTTTTTGCGCAAATGCTGCGCTCTACCATTTCGGGAAATATTATGTCGGCATCACAACAACTCGACAAGCTGATCAAAGAAATTAAACTCTTTATTCGTTACGCAGTACCTGAGAGTGAGATCGCAGAGGCCTGCGCTCTGGTCGACAGGTATCGGAATCATAGACGGATTCTCAACCTGCTGCGGGAGTACTATGTGGCCTTGCCCGATGCCCGGGAAGAGGCGGTTATTCGTATAACCGAGCTTGTTCAGCGACAGGGTGTTGCTTTGTTTGTTCTCACAACCACGTCCACTGCCCATCTTTATGCGGTATCTGTGGATGGGGCCGTCTGGCTGGGCGAATATCTCGGAGAGTTAGATCCAGAGATTTTGGCTTTATGGGGCTTCACTGATCAGGAGGAATTGTCGAATATCTGTGTTCCGACCACCGATCTTGAAGACTATGTCGGTGGCGCCAAGGGCAAACGAGATGAGTGCCCGGCCTGTGGTGTTGAGGAAGGTGAATATCATTTCCTCGGCTGTTTAGTGGAGGTTTGTCCTTGGTGCGAGGGGCAGCTCAGTAAATGCAATTGCCGATTTGAACAGCTTGAAGTTGATGCAGTCGATAACGAGGAACAACTGGAGCGGTTTCTCGATTTGCTGACGGCCAAGGGCCGGATACCCTTTCAGCGGCACCAGGCACCTTTCTATCCCGGTACCAGCGGCGGCTTGGACCGGGAGGACGAAAAAGAAAGTTGATGTGTCTTGACTTCTTATAGGAGGGAGAGTCGGAGTTTTTTCGCCACGACGCTCCCTCTGTCGTAACTACTGCCTTTTTCCGGTCACGGACTTGAGGTATTGGTACAAATCTGAGTCTGAAGACAATACCAGCGACGTATTTTTTCCGACGATTTCCTTGTAGCTCTCAAGGGTCTTCTGAAATGCATAGAATGCGGGATCTTGAGAATAGGCCTCGCCGTAAATCCTTGTTGCTTCGGCATCCGCTTTACCTTTTATCGTCACCGCTTCTTTATTGGCGGTGGAGATGATTTCCTGAAGCCTTCGTTCAACCGTTCCGAGAATTTCGGCCTTTTGTCCTTCACCCATAGAACGCTTTTCTGCAGCAATACGCTTTCTTTCAGAGATCATTCGATCATAAACCTTGAGACGAACCGAGTCGATATAGTTGACTCTTTTAAACATAACGTCAATAAGCTCGATGCCGTATTGTGGGGTTGTCTTGGCGGCGATATCGAGTATCTGTTTACTGATCTGATCTCGGCCGTTTTTGGGTTTGCTGCCGATGGTGTCCTGGTCGGTGGTTTCCGACATGGTTGCAAGAGACCAGTCGGAGCTGCGGATAATCTCTATCAGGTCGTTCTTGTTGACCATATCACGAACAGTACCGTCGATGATATCACTGAGTAACGATTGTGCTCTTGCCTCGGTTTTTACCGCCTGCAAAAATTGCAAGGCGTTTGTGATCCGCCAGCGGGCGGTAATGTCGAGATACACAAAGGTTTTGTCATTGGTTGGGATTTGGTTGGCATCGCCATCCCAAATCTGGATTTTCTTCTCAAAAATTTCAGTATTCTGAATAAAGGGCATCTTGAAATGCAGTCCTGCGTCGATGACAGGATCTCCAACCGGTGCGCCGAATTGCGTGACGACGACCTGTTTGCCTTCTTCAAGGATAAAGAACCCGTCATATACGATAACAATTGCGAGAAGAACGAGACCTGCAAGAAGAAATTGGGCTATTTGCTTCATATCTTTTTCCTTTCTGGAGTATCGGTCTTATTTAGACCCTGGTGCAAGAACCGCGGGCAACCTGCTCGCTGAAGTGATATTCAGGAGAGGGAGCGGCGACTGCTGGTCTTTGTCGATGACATAAACTGATTGCACACCCGGAAGAATCTCACTCATGGTTTCCAGGTACATCCGTTTACGTGTTACGTCGGGGGCGGCTTTATACTCCTTGAGGATATCAAGGAATCGCTGGGTTTCACCCTGCGAGTCATTAATCCGTTGAGCTTGATAGCCGTAGGATTCTTCGATTATTTTTTTGGCATCACCCGCGGCCTTGGGAATAACCCGGTTGTAGGTTTCTTGCGCTTCATTGACCAGCCGTTTCATGTCCTGGTCGGCTTCGTTGACTTCATTGAATGCGGGTTTAACCTGGTCGGGCGGATTGATGTCCTGGAATTGAACGGTACCGATGGAAACACCAGTCATTCCTTTGGGGAATAAACCGTCGAGTTGGCTCTGCAGTTCTGTTTTAACGGAAGCGGCGAGGAGATCACGGTTGCTGAGCACATAGTCAAAGTCCATGTTGCCGACTATACGCCTGGTGACACTCTCAGACATATCGCGAATAGCCCGACTTATGTCCTTCACCTTAAACAGAAAAGAATAAGGGTCGCCTACTTTATATTGGACAATCCAGGCGACGTTGATAACATTTTTATCAGCGGTAAGCATGAGGGATTCCATGTCGTAGCCACGTTTTTCGACAATGCCTTGCTGTCCTCCCTGGGATCGACTTCGGAAACCAAATTCTTCCTTTCGGATGTTTTCCACATCAACTTTATAAAGTTTATCGATATATGGAATCTTAAAATGCAGGCCGGAAGGAGTGGTACGTGAGTATTGACCGAGCCTGAGGATGACACCGACTTCACTGGGGGCAATTTTGAAAAACGAAGAGTAAACCCCTTGGACTACGAAGACAATGAGGATAATGGCCAAGAGTTTGCCGGCGTTGGCAAACGGAGATAATGGTTCGGATGGTGACTGGTTATCCCCTGTGGGTGAAGGAGGTTTCTTTCCTGAAAAGAAATCCTGTAATTTGTTAATAATTTGTGCCACAACTTCTTCCGGGGTCTGCGGCTTATGCTTTTTTCCCCATGGAGGTTGTTGATCCTGATTATACATAGAAAATCTCCTATTCATAGTTTTCTTGATATCCTCGTATCCATTATAATCTAACGTTACGCTAGAGATCGTGGAAAAAAGGAACGTTCAATTGGTTCATTGAACGTATAAGGGTAATAATTGCTGCAGTCGATTGCAACCTGAATCGTGACGATATTCTCAAATGCACTCAAAGAGAGTTAAGGGCTCACCAAGAAAATGCAAGAAGCCAGCTGCCATAAAAGACGAATAAAGAGATGGCCCCCAGTAAGGTCTGCAGCCAAAATGATGCGCGGAGAGAGGGGAAAACAGGTAATCGGACAAAGTTGCCACAGATGAGTCCGCATAACAGACCAAAGAGATGACTGCCCAAGTCCGTTCGCTCACCTTCAGAGCCAAGCAGGGCAAGCAGAGCCAGGCCGGCCATGATAGGCATGAAAAAATGCAAAACTATCCGCGTGGTTTTGAAGGCAAAACTCATGGTGCAGAGCATGCCGATGATGCTGAAGACAGATGTGGAAAAACCAACGAACATATGTCCTGATCCATGTATCAGTACATTGAGATAATTGGCGGTAACAGAAGTCACTAGCACGGCCAATAAGCCAATGCCGTTGCCGGTGAGGTTTAGAAAAAAATGAAGGAGAAAGACGCCGAGAATGCAGTTACTTAAAAGGTGAACGATATCAGCGTGGAGAGTGAGGGCGGTCACCAGCCGAAAGAACTCGGAATTGTTGAGAATGGCCTCGGAGTTTCCCGCCCCTTTGACAAACCATAATGATTCGGGTTGCCAGTCTCCGGTTAACCCAAAAAGACCTGCCAGGCAGCCGATAACCAAGGGACTCATCGCCCGAAAGACAGGGGAAAAGCTTTGATTGTCCCGGGGTTGAGGTGGCCAGTTCTCATTCTCAGTGCAATATGCTGTTATTTCCCAGTCAGCCTTCTCTCGAAGAGAGGCAGCAACAAAAATTTCCATATGGTTGCGAGAAACAATACGGATGCGATGGGTGATATCTGCCGCGGAAAGAACAAGGGAGCAGGTGTTGAGATGCTCAGGTTCTGAGACCCGAACGAGGAGTTCTTCAGATGGGTTGTCTGAAATAGTGGGTTTTCCTTTATCAATCAAAGAAGTTGGAGGGAGAAGTAAAAGTATTTAAGATCAATCACGAAATTTCCTTGCCAATTAACCTGATTTCGTAACAGTTTCTTATGCCGTTGCTGGCATTTATCTCGACATGTTGTTTTTATGGTGTTGGGGTGAGGGAAACAGGCCCCTGCCTACAATTTGGCCCCGGTGTGAAAAGATTTTTGCCCGGCTGATAGCGGCCGGGCAAAAATGACAAGATTATTAAGAAAGCTGGTCCACGGTGACAACCGGGCCCAGTTTTTCTTTTAACTGCATAAGCTCAGCGCGTTGTTTTTCGTAGACTTCATACAACTTTGCTGGAACATCAGCTTCCTTGCTGTAGGCCGTTCGCTGCAGATCAATACGTTCAACGATCTTGTCGATATATAGAGAAAACTGCATATCATAAAGAGTTTTTGGATAGCTCTTGCCGATGGATTGAAACAGTTTTACCAAATCAGCATATTTGGGGAGATAGCCAATGGGAGTATTGATAGCCTCGACATCGCCGTTGGCAAAGAGCTCCAGCCAACCGAGCCAGGCCTTTACATCCTTCTTCTCACCCAGCAGTTTATTCCCGGAGCCACCGCGATTGCCAAAGGTGAGGAAATAATTCAAGCCGGCCATGATAGGACGGGTGGCTGTTGTGAATTTTGTCGAATTGAAGAATGTGAACTGTGCCTGCATATAATCAGCAAGGGCCCCTGGAATGAAAGGGGCATTAGCCCAAGGTTGGCGGTTTACGCCAGTGGTTCCGACCTCTGTAGCGGTAGCTTTGGAGACAATTGAAGCACCTATCACCACCCCCTCGTCGGGATTTTTGGCAACCCATACGGGAGGCATGGTGTCGCTATCCCTGCCGGAGTAAGTAATCACTTTTACCGGTGCACCTTTTGCAGACTCTGCAAGCTCAGTTGCGTGATTGGCAATAGCAGAAGCCAAAAGGGTGCAGCGTGAGTTTTTATGGGACATTGGTACTGGTTTTCCGGCCTCATCGGTTTTTCCTTTGAACCACTCCCCTTGGAAATTGAAACCTTTGTCGGGAGCCTCCTCACCATTGCCAACCCAATAAGGAACATCGTCAGTGATAAGAACATTTGACCAAATGACTTCGGTATCATCACCACGCAAACATTCCATAAGATGGGGATCACCTTCTTTGTTGACATCTTCGACAATGCCGAAAATGCCCTTTTCCGGATTAATGGCACGCAGGATACCGTCTTTGTCGATCCAGAACTGGGCTAGATCATCGCCGATAAAATCGCTACCGACCATGGCAGTGGTAGTTTTGCCGCAACCGGACGGCGCTGCTCCGGCAAAGAACGTTTTTCTGCCTCCCGGACCGGTCATGCCGGTTATAAACATATGCTCAGAAAGTTGTTCTTCAACTTTATAGTAGGTTGCATAATCAACACTGAAACGATGGTTACCTTTTTTCAGGAGAAGTGTGTTGCCGGCATAGGTGCAGAAGGTGGCAAAGGTGGTCAGCCAGCTCCTGTCCATCAAAATACGGGCATTCGGCACATCTGCCGGGGTGTTGTTGCCCTCTGAGTGGACGTTGGTGAAGAAAAGTCCTGCCCGATCGACTTCGGCATCGAAATGTTTGTAGGAGTTTCTGTAAAGGAGCTCGGCAGAATGCAGCACATACCCCGACGAGGAGATTTCGATAGCTGGAATTGTAGCCTCGGCGCCTACGGGGCCCCGGCTGTAGAATCCGATTATCAGAGTCTTGCCGGACATTATTCCCGGCATGAATTTCTTGACATACTCGATAGCCTCGCTGCGAGGTACGGTTTTGGCAAGAGAACTCATTTTTTCTCCGGGATTCACAATGTAATATGTCTGATTTACCAGCCTCGCCTGATCCTGAGGCAGATCAAAGTGAATAGTGTGACCTTTTTTAGCAAGCTTTCGCTCTTCACCTTTCTTGAGTGAGTATTCTCGGACCCATTGCACGTCATCATCACTGCCGGTATTGACAAAAACGCTGTCGGGGCGGCACATGGTAATAGCATTGGCGATCTTGATCAACGCCTCTTCATTTTTAATAAGTGCCAACTTCTTTTGATTCTTTGCATCAAGCTTGTCGGCAAGCACTTTTTTTGCTTCGGCAATGTTTTTTACCCCACCAACAATCGCGAGTATTTCATCGCCTTTTTTCAATTCCAGCATTCTTCACCCCTTTATGCAGGTGTGCTGTGGAACACACCATTCATAGAATTATTACTGATTCATCAAAAACCTCGAACGATACCATAATAGGAATATTTGTTTTTTCCGTCAAGATGTAGATCGAACAGACAGCTGAAAAAAAGCAGTTCAAAATGTCATGATTTCATGAAGATCGGAGGTAGTGATCGGTGAATGAACCCGTCTGTTTGTGTGGGTCCGTTCACAAGGGCTTGGGTTATGTATCAGGTATTGTGATATAATGGGGGCGTTTCGCAAGGAATCCTGACAAGGAAGCTGCGACCTGAACTGCGTCGTCAGTGACTAGGTTGGCGGTGAGGTGGCAGAAAAACCGGCGAGCACAATTTAGCCATTTTTCAAGAAATGAATTTCGAAGGTACTGAAATAGTCCATCGGGTTATGAGAGAATTGTTACTCAAGGTAGAAAAAGAAAGGGTGATTGCATCTCCTGCGGAATCGTGCTATAGGGCGGCATCCGCTTCAGGGTCAGCAAGAAGAGACAAAGGTTGGGGTGGACCGTTTGCCTCGTCTTGGCCTGAGTTTGTTGCTTCGACATCTCTCCATTCACAATGCTTTGATGACAATATTTACCAACACGCTTATCTTATAGAGGTGGTCGATACGATAGGTCAATAATAATGTGGGCAAGAAAGGCAATTGTCGCTGATTGGGGGATGACCAAAATGAAAAAGGGCTGCAATTAGAACACAATTGCAGCCCTTGATCTATTTGATTGGTGCCGAAGAAAAGACTCGAACTTTCACTGGGAAACCCCAACTAGACCCTGAACCTAGCGCGTCTACCAATTCCGCCACTTCGGCAACGCGCATGAATATGCTTCCTACACGGTAATTTGTCAAGACTTTCTTGGTTTGAACTTAAAAAATAAACAGTATGGAAATTATGCAGATATTCAAGAGCACCGAAGACATCGTCACACCATTCACCAATGCCTGCGTCACCATTGGTAATTTTGACGGTGTTCACTTCGGGCATCAGCAATTGTTTCGTACCGTCGTGCAAAAAGCCAGAGCAATTGGCGGTACAAGCGTAGCGATAACATTTGATCCGCATCCTCTGCAGGTTTTGCTGCCCGGAGGTATCAAGCTCATCTCAACCTGTGAACAGAAGATTGAACTCATTGAAATGGCAGGTATCGATGTGCTGTTGATCATTCCTTTTTCCCGAGAATTTGCAAAGACTACCGCCGACGACTTTGTCGGCGAGATACTGGTTCGGCGACTCGGCGTAAAAGAGTTGGTAGTAGGTTACGATTATGCTTTTGGCAAGGGCAGGAGCGGCAATATTGAGTTTTTGCAGAAACAGGGGACTCATTTCGGGTTTCCTGTGACTGTCGTTGATGCTTATTACATTGACAACCTCCTGGTAAGCTCGACCAGGGTTCGGGAATTAGTAAGGAGTGGCGATATGACAGGAGCAAGAGATCTGCTCGGACGTAATTATCAGATTCGTGGTACGGTGCAGGTGGGTAAGCAGCGTGGAGGCAAGGTTATCGGCTTTCCTACCGCCAATTTGAAGTTCAACGACGAGGATCTGGTGCCGAAGCATGGAGTCTATGTGACCCAGGTAATTTGCAATGGTCGTGGCTATGGAGGAATTCTCAATATTGGTTACAACCCTACTTTTGGAGAGGAACAATTAGTGGCTGAGACACATATTTTCGACTTCAACGAAGATATCTACGGCCAACCGATCAAAGTCAACCTCCTTAAATTCCTACGCAGTGAACGAAAATTTTCCGGTGCCAAGGAACTCGCCGCGCGGATCGTCGCCAACGGCCCGCTCGCAGTGCGCGTGTCGAAGCAGGTGATCAAGCAATCGCGCGGCTGG
>JAHJLI010000202.1 GCA_018821785.1 Pseudomonadota bacterium | reverse complement strand
TCAAACCGGTGTGGTGAGTGTCCATCAACCGGCAGATATGTTGGATGCCTCGATGGTGTTTTCTTCACTACCAATGCCTCAAGGTCGCAGGGTGGCAATAATGACACTTGGTGGAGGATGGGGGGTTGTCACAAGTGATTTATGCAGCGATCAGAACCTGCTTATGGAGCCGCTCAGTGATGAAATAGTTGCTGTGCTCGATGGAATGCTCCCACCTTACTGGAGTCGTACTAATCCTGTTGACCTGGTTGGTGAAAATGATCTGGAACTCCCAATGAAAGCCATTGAAGTGCTAGCGGCCTGGGACGGTTGTGACGCTGTTATACATCTGGGTATTTCGGGACGGGAATATCTTTTAGAGACCTTACTGGAATCTGTCAGTGCAGTAGACTCTGAAACTGATCCGAAAGCGTCTCAGAAAATTCTGCAGGGGCTGCACAGATGGGAGCATCAGTATATTTTGCATACGGTTGAATTGATGGAGAGATATAAAAAACCAATTCTTGGTGTTACCTTGACTGCCGATCCTAAAAAGCGAGCAATTTATGAAGTTGAAAACTCAAAATACAACGGAGTTTTTTTCACCAGTCCCGAGCGGGCAGTGAAGGCATTGGGACATATGTGTGAATATCGCGATTTTCTGGAAAGGGAGACTGCACGAGGGTGGAACAAATAGGCTGGGCGTAGAACCCGTTCCTGGTAAGGTTGCTAGCCGATATACAAATCGAATCCTCTCGGCCAGCAGTCAACATTCAAATATAGTTGAACCTAATAAGCAAACAGAAGATAATTTGACAATCAGTAATTCGATATTTTCAGCAAGAATTACTCCCTCCGGTTCGAACCGAGCTTGTATGCAACCTTCACGATCAGAAGCACTATTGGGCTTGCATGCATCAATAGATCAAAGACATCCACTGGCCTCACCAGTTCACCCGCTAGCAACATTTTCATCTTCTCTGCAAGATGTGGCATAGGAGTAAAAGGAGCAAGTCCCAGTATCAGCGACAAAACAATAAGGGGTTACAGAAATTTTCTGTAACCCCTCAATTTTATGGCGGAGCGGACGGGACTCGAACCCGCGACCTCCGGCGTGACAGGCCGGCATTCTAACCGACTGAACTACCGCTCCAACATCATTTGGTGGTGGGCGACACAGGGCTTGAACCTGTGACCCTCGGCTTGTAAGGCCGATGCTCTCCCAGCTGAGCTAGTCGCCCCTTCTCAATCAAACGTGAAGGACTATTTACCAACTTCACCCTGCCACGTCAAGGAAAAACATCGAGAACGGTAAATATCCGACAACATTCCATATTCCCCCGCTATTTCAAAATGTTGCTACTGTTCAAAGAGGGCATTCCCCGGCTTTGCCGCAAGTGCCTGCCCCAGCACTTCGTCCATATGATTGACAAAATCAATCTTCAAAGACTTACGTATTTTAGCAGGAACATCATTAAGATCACGCTCATTATCCTTAGGAACCAAAACGTGGGTAATATTGCCACGCTTGGCGGCCAAGAGCTTCTCGGTGAGACCACCAATCGGTAAAATCCTGCCACGCAGGGTTATTTCCCCGGTCATAGCCAGATGATGTTTAACCGGGGTCTTGATGAGTGCCGAAACCAGCGAAGTGGCCATGGTAATTCCGGCAGACGGCCCGTCTTTCGGGATGGCTCCTTCGGGAACATGGATGTGAATATCGAGTTTCTGGTAAAAATCTTCATCAAGACCTAAAACCTTAGCTCGCGTACGCACATAGCTCAAGGCTGCCTGCGCCGATTCCTGCATGACATCACCAAGCTTTCCGGTAATGGTCAGCTTCCCCGAACCGGGCATAAGGCTTACCTCGATCTGCAGCAATTCTCCGCCCACCTCTGTCCAGGCAAGTCCGGTGGCCAGACCGATTTCATCATTTTCCTCGGCCAAGCCAAACCGGTATTTGGGAGTTCCCAGATATTTAGCAATCGACTGGGCATTGACCTGGTATTTCTTGCCCTTGAGCTTTTTCTTCAAACGCTCCCTTGCAATTTTACGACACAGAGAGGCAATAATTCTCTCCAGATTCCGCACCCCGGCTTCACGGGTATAGCGCCGGATGATCTCAAAAATTGCCCCGTCGCTCAACTGAATATCACCGTTCTTAAAACCGTTTTGTTCAAGTTGCTTGGGTATAAGGAAACCATCGGCGATCCTCAGTTTGTCTTCCTCAGTATAGCCGCTGATCTGGATTATCTCCATCCGATCCTGCAGTGGGATGGGAATACCATGTAGATTATTGGCAGTGGTGATAAAGAACACCTCGGAAAGATCATAATCAATATCAAGATAATGATCGTTAAAGGCAACATTCTGCTCAGGATCGAGTACTTCAAGTAACGCGGAAGAAGGGTCACCGCGAAAATCCATGGACATTTTGTCGACTTCATCCAGACAAAATACCGGATTGGCAACATCGACCTTCTGCATCGACTGAATAATTTTCCCAGGCATTGCCCCTATATAAGTTCGCCTGTGGCCTCTGATCTCGGCCTCGTCGCGCACCCCGCCTAAGGACAGACGGGCAAATTTCCTGCCCATTGCCCTGGCAATTGACTGACATATGGAGGTTTTTCCAACGCCTGGAGGACCAACCAGACATAGGATAGGCCCTTTGATTTTCTTGACCTGGCTTTGCACCGCAAGATATTCAAGGATACGTTCCTTGGTTTTGGCAAGGCCAAAATGATCTTCATCGAGAATCTTCTCAGCCTTATTGATATCAATCTTTGACTTGCTTTTTTTCTCCCAGGGCAGATTGACAATGCAGTCGATATAGTTGCGCACTACCGTCGTCTCTGCCGACATGGGGGGCATGCTTCTCAGTTTCTTAAATTCCTTCAGAGCTTTTTCTTTGGCAAGAACCGGCATCTCTTTATTTTTAATGGTCTGCTCAAGCTCTCCCAGTTCGTCGAGGCCATCGGCATTCTGGCCGATTTCCGTCTGGATCTCCCGAACCTTTTCGCCAAGATAATAGTCCCGCTGGGTCTTGCCCATGCGCATCTTGACCTTGGCATTGATATTCTTCTCAATTTCTGCCAGTTCGATTTCCCGATTGAGAATATCAAGTACCTTTTCCATACGGTTGGTAAGGGGTTCCGCTTCGAGAATTATCTGCTTTTCGTCACTTTTTAAAGGGAGATGGGCGCAAATAATATTCAGCAACTTGAAGGGATTTTCTATAGCCTTGACCGAGTTAAGCACTTCCCGGCCAATCTTTTTATTGGTTGTCGCAAATTCATCGAAGAATTTCCGCAACTCCCGCTCATAGGCCTGGAGAGCCGCCGAATGTTCGTGGATATCAATACGCTCTTCAACTTCGGCCTGAAGAAAATTATCGTTTGGCACATATGATATTATTTTTGCGCGAGATTTTCCCTCAACAAGCGCCTTGATTGTGCCATCGGGAAGACGCAATAGCTGCATAAC
Source organism: Pseudomonadota bacterium (assembly GCA_018821785.1). GTDB lineage: Bacteria > Desulfobacterota > Desulfobulbia > Desulfobulbales > Desulfocapsaceae > Desulforhopalus_A. The sequence continues at coordinate 22,884 of JAHJLI010000202.1, read as the reverse complement.
AGTTGCCAGCGTTCCAAAATCGTAGAGATCCTCAATAGCTGGATCATCGACAACCGACTTCTTCTGGGTCACCAGGAGGATATCCGTTTTTTTCTCCATGGCATCTTCCAACGCCTGAATGGATTTCTTCCGGCCAACAACCAAGGGGGCTACCATATGCGGAAAAATCACTAGATCCCGAAGTGGCATCAAGGGGTAAAGCTTTGTCACAAAATCTCCTTTCGATATTTCGTAAAGGCTGAATACTGTTCCATTGTCAAGCGATTTTCAGTCTTTCTTCCACCGCGCTATGATACAGTACAACCGGATAGTCACCCTGGGTGATTACTTGTTCGCTTATCACACACTCCTGTACGCCATTTTTCGACGGCAAGTCATACATCACATCGAGCATTGCCTCTTCCATGACCGACCGGAGGCCTCGAGCTCCAGACTTTCTTTTCAGCGCTTTTCGGGCTATGGCCACCAAGGCGCCCTCAGTAAACCTGAGGTTAATGCCGTCAAAATCAAAAAGCTTTTGATATTGTTTAGTGAGCGCATTTTTCGGTTCCTTCAAAATCCGGATGAGATCGTCCTCAACCAACTCTTCCATGGTGGCAATCACCGGTAATCTGCCGACCAGTTCAGGGATAAGACCGAATTTCAAAAGATCTTCAGGCTGCACCGCTTTCAACAATTCGCCGATTTTCTTTTTCTCGTCACCGGTAACCTTAGCTCCGAATCCTATGGATTTTGCACTCTGCCGACGACTTACCACACTATCCAGGCCGACAAAAGCACCACCGCAAATAAAGAGGATGTTCGTGGTGTCAATTTGAATCATCTCCTGCTGAGGATGCTTCCTCCCCCCTTTTGGCGGAATCGAGGCCTTGGTGCCCTCAATTATTTTCAGCAGGGCCTGCTGCACTCCCTCTCCCGACACATCGCGTGTCAACGATGGACTGTCTGATTTTCGGGCGATTTTATCGATTTCGTCAATATAAATGATTCCCCGCTCAGCCCTGTCCAGTTCATGATTTGCCGCTTGCAGCAGATTTACCAGAATATTCTCGACATCTTCACCGACATAACCCGCTTCCGTGAGCGTTGTGGCATCAGCCATACAAAAAGGCACATTGAGTATCCTCGCAAGGGTCTGGGCAATGAGGGTTTTACCTGAACCGGTTGGACCAATCAAAATAATATTCGACTTCTGCAATTCTACAGAATCATCATCAACCGGCGCATCGATGCGCTTATAATGATTGTGAACCGCAACTGAAAGGACTTTCTTAGCAAATTCCTGCCCGATGACATAATCGTCGAGATATTGTTTTATCTCCATCGGTTTAAGAGATACATGCTTGACGACTTCCGCTTCGATGACAGGAAGGATGGTTTCCTTTTTATCCTGTACAATCTCGTTACAAAGCTCAATACATTCATCACAGATAAAAACATCCGGTCCAGCGATGAGTTTGTCTACGTCATCCTGTTTTTTCCCGCAAAAGGAACAACGGCAATCAGTTCCGTTACTCATGACATCATCCATACTATTTTTCCTCAGCTAGCTCGTTCCGATTAGTCAGCACTTTATCTATAATACCATATTTCTGTGCTTCTTCGGCACTCATAAAGTAATCACGCTCAGTATCGGCGTGTACCTTTTCCAAGTCAATCTTACAGTGGTGGGCAAGGAGACGGTTCAAGTCTTTTTTCATCCTTAAGATTTCTTTGGCTTGAATATCGATGTCCGTGGCCTGACCCTGGAAACCGCCCATTGGTTGATGTATGAGAATCCTGGCATTCGGCAGTGAATACCTTTTACCATCGGCACCTGCTGCCAGCAAAAAAGCCCCCATCGAAGCAGCCTGGCCCATGCAGAGTGTGGCAATATCGCATTTCACATACTGCATGGTATCGTAAATGGCCATTCCGGCAGTAACCGAGCCTCCGGGAGAATTGATATAAAAAGTAATATCTTTTTCTGGGTCCTCGGCCTCAAGAAACAGCAATTGAGCAACGATGACATTGGCGACATCATCATTGACACCCGAACCTAGGAAAATAATGCGTTCTTTGAGTAACCGTGAGTAGATATCATAGGCGCGCTCGCCGCGCGGACTCTGTTCTATCACCATCGGCACAAGATTCATCGATCACACTCCCTAACCCCATAAACGGGATTTTTTATGATACCCCTGAAAGGGTATAAGTTTCTTCCCAAAAAATCTTCGCAAAAAACTTGCGAAATTTTCTAAGGGACTAAAAAGATACGACTGCAAAAGGCAAAGAGCCATTTACAGTCGTATCTTTTTTCAAATCCGTCAAGTACACAGACACACAAACAGCAAGGCTCCTCACACTGCTAATATGCCCAATATAAGTTCTTTCCCGCCGGATACAAGCATCTCTGTCAGCTTTTTGCAGCAGCCTCTTCGACAACATCCGCCTCTGGAGTGGTACTCTCGACAAAAACCGCCTGTTCTCTCAAGAAGGCAAGGATTTTTTCATTCAACAATTCATTAATAAAGGGAAGAAGATCATCACGGTTCTGGAAATACTCCTTCACTTTACCCACCGGCATATTGTACATGTCGCCAATCCGTTTAAAGCCTCGCTCCATGTCCTCATCAACCAGTTTAATCTCTTCTACTTCAGCAATTTTCTTCAGAAGGAAATCACCACGCACCCGTTTTTTTGCCATATCGGCATTCTGCTCTGCCAATTTTTCCCTGCTCAGTCCGGCCGCCTCAAGACTCATACCGTTCTTTTCAAGCTGCTCTTGGGTCTGCTTAATCATCTGTTCAATTTCAAAGGCGACAAGACGATTCGGAACCTCAAAATCATGATTTTCCAGCAGTTTTTGCATGATTCTATCTGTGGTGGTACCATCTACCCGATCTTGACGCAACTTGGTAAGGCGCTCTCTAATCGATGCTTTCAGATCATCAAGAGTACCAAATTCTTCACCGACATCCTTGGCAAATTCGTCGTCAAGAGCCGCCAACACTCGTTCCTTGATATCTTTGACCTTAATACGAAACTCAATTTTTTTCCCTTTTAATATCGGATTAGGATGAGCTTCCGGAAAATCAATTTCATGAGCACCTTCATCGTCCATGCTCTTGCCTATAAGCATTGTTTCAAAATCAACATCCATTTCTCCAGAACCGATGTCGATGCTGAAATTTTCGTTTTTGACCTGGGGCATCTCCTGGCCTTCATGATATCCCTGGAAGTCAACAATCACCACGTCACCTTTCTGAGCCGGTCTGTCTGTTACTGAGCGAAGGGCGGCGAGGTTCTTTTGTTTTTCGAGAAGTTCGAGCTGCACTTCCTCTTCGGTTACCTGGATACTGACTTTCTCTACCTCAAGGCCTTTGTATTGACCCAGGGTAAATTCGGGCCGGACATCCACTTCAACAACAAAGGTAAAGGATCCGTCATCATTGTAGTTCACACTTTTAATGTCGGGATGAACGATAGGATCAACACCCTCTTTTTCAATGGCGGCGAAATAATTATCCTGCACCAGTTTCTCACCGGTTTCTCCTTCGACCTGCCCTTTGAATTGCTTGAGAATAATTGTTCGCGGTACCTTGCCGCGGCGAAAACCTTTCAGCTTTACTTCTTTTTTGAGTTTATCATAGGCTTCGTTCAGCTTTGCTTGAACACTCTCCGCCGGCAATGTAACAGTGATTTTTCTTGTCAGACTCGTAATCTCTTCAATATTTACATTCATTGAGTTCCGTCCTTTCAATTAGATTATACTCAGCAACCAACCCTCTGCTCTGTTTCCCTGATACCACTTAAACGGGATAAGTACCTTCACGAAATTCATTTAGAAAAAACAAGAAACGAATTTCTAAGGTACTAAAAACCTGCCGCGAGCGGCATGTCATGCCATGTCTTTAAAACTGGAAGCAGCGGATTGTTTGTATTGCAGGTGAGGTTTCCTACGTATCCAGAGTGTTGTTTTGATTTACAAGAGGGTTGAGGCACCCTCACAAACCAAAAAACAATGTTTTGCCGATTCACTGAATTACTTCTGATATTAATCTGATATTACGTGTTTTTTACTCACCCGTTGATTTCCCTCGGAAACAATGTCCGAAAAAGGATAAATTTGTTGCAGAGATATAGACAGATTTTGGGTGGTTGTCAACAGGAATGGGTGCAATTATTGTTCATCGCTCCCTCATTTATCGGCACGGTAAAGCGAAAATACGGTAAATGATCCCCGAAAATCTACAATCAAGCCAATAAATCAACAGAAAATTCAAATTCCCCTTTTCCCAGACCAAAAAATCCGCTTGAAAAAGCAGAAAGGGGGAAACCCAAGACTGATCTATTCGTAATTACATTGACGCTTCGATTTTTGAAGTGATGCGGATGGGAATAGCAAAGAGGGACCAGCAAATCGAACCGGGCGTAATGAGCGCAACATGCTTCTACAGCTAGCTGGCAAGGATATTTATATATATGAAAGGTTACAAACCAAGTTTCCCCTCACCCTTTCCCATACAGGGATTTCACGGCATCACGATCAAGCGAACCATCCCCTTTTAGCGGTAGTGCAGCGACAAATTCAACATACTGGGGTTTCTTGAAACTGGCTATGCGCTCACCAACAAAACGGATCAATTCCTTTGCCGCGAGCTCCTTGCCTTCATGCAGTTGGCAAACCGCCTTTATGCCCTCCTTCCACTTCGGATCGGGCACCCCGATGACAACCGTTTTCGCGACCGCCGGATGTTGCAGAATGACCTTTTCAACCTCGGCGGGATAGACGTTCTCACCCCCTGGTTTGATAAGCTCTTTTTCAGCTTTTCGACCGGCGTAAAACAGGAAGCCCTGTTCATCAAAACGACCCAGATCACCGGTATGATGCCAGCCATCGCGAAAGACATGGGCGTTATCTTTCGGTAAATCCCAATACCCCATAAAAACCATTGGTCCTTTTACGGTAATTTCACCAATTTCTCCTAGTGCTACCGGGTGACCATGGTCGTCTACGAGCTGGACATCGGCCATCATTACGACCTTTCCCGCCGAGCCCGGTCGTTCGCTATACTGCCCCATACTGGTAAGGCAAGAGGTTTCTGTCTGACCATACATGACATAATACCTACCGCCTGTTGTTTTCTGAAACTCTTCAATCGTAGCCTGTGTACCCAGTCCAACAACACCTCTCAGCGAACGGAGCTCAAGATGTTCCTCGACCGCGGCTTTCAGTAAAGAATCGAGAATGGGCGGAAAATCAAAAAGGAGGCTCACGCCACTGTCAACAATCAATTTGACGGCAGACTTCGCTTCAAATTTACTGATGTTCAAATTCACTGCGCCGGCATGGAAACAGCTGGTCGCCATGAAGAGCCCAGCCACATGAAAAAGTGGCAACAGATTCAGATGCACATCACTTGTGCTTAACCCTAAGTAATAATTAAAATGCATACCGGCCAGAAGGATGTTTCCATGACTGAGCAGTGCACCACGGGGACGACCGGCCACTGCCGCAGTATGAATAATGACAAAACCGTCACTACTGGCTACATCTGTCCGGGCAAACTCGGTCGGTGCATGTAGGAGTGAGGCAAAAGTCACTTCTTCGCCAAGATCGGCTTTTAAATTATAGAAGGTGGTTACCGTCGGTAAATCGCCGCGCCTTGTTGCCAATGGCTGCTGAAATTCAGCATCGACAAAGACGATTTTTGCCTGGCAATCGTTAAGATTATATGTCATTTCTTCGGGCGAAAGGCGCCAGTTCACAGGCAAAACTATGGCGCCCAAAGCTGCAGCCGCACCATAAATGAGAAAAAATTCGAGGCTGTTTTTGCCGACTACGCCCAGGCGGTCGCCTTTTTGGATTCCAATGTTGGACAGGCCATCGGCCAACTGATCCACCCTATTTTTGTAGTCTAAAAACGTCAACTGCCGACCGTCATCTATTTCCCGCCAACAAGTACAATCGGCAAAAGCAACGGCATTACGGACAATTAGATCGTAGAATGAAAAATCATATAATCCCATAAGGGAAGTCTCCCGAATTTTACAAGGTAACTACTCGGTTCAATGAATAATGATGCAGTGCTTTTTTCCCGCTAATTATAAAGAATCAACACTCTATTTGAATGAGCGGTTTACACTCACAACCGGGCAGGGGGCCTTGAGAATGATGTACTGTGCTGTTGAGCCAAGAAGAATTTTCTGGGTTCGCGATTTTTTTTCCACTCCGACAAATATCTGGTCGATCTCATGTTCCTCGGCAAAACTCACAACATCTTCGCCGGGAGACATCCCTCGGGCCAGTTGAATTGTCTCACAGGCGATCCCTTTCTCTTTGAGGAACTTTTCGGCGAATTCAAGATCTCGTGTCGTCTTGTTGATTTCTTCAGCTTTTTCGCCTCTCCCCCCGCCCATTGAGGTGATTATAAAAACCTTGGCCTTAAAAATCTCTGCGTGGGTTCTGGCCAGGGTGAGGGCTGCCTTGGCCTCTTCAGTACCGTTAAAGCCCAATAAAAATTTCATCATCAAACTCCATATTCAAAGAATATTTTCAGTCCTTACATCCAACGCTTGCGCCTCTTGTAGGATTTCACTTCCTTAAAAGATTTTCTTCCTCCACCTTGGGTGAGCCCCATATAGAACTCCTTGACATCGGGGTTTTCCTGCAATTCTTTAGACGGTCCCTCAAGAACAATCTTGCCGGATTCCATGATATAGGCGTAATCTGAAATCCCCAAAGCGATCTTGGCATTCTGCTCGACAACCAGGATGGTGGTATTCATCTTTTTATTTATCAGTTGGATGTTGGCAAAAATCTCCTTTACCAGCAAGGGCGCAAGGCCAAGTGACGGTTCATCGAGCATAAGCATGCGCGGCGAAGCCATCAGAGCCCTGGCAATTGCGATCATCTGCTGTTCACCGCCGGAACAATACCCGGCCATCCTATGGGTGATATTTGACAGTCTCGGGAAATGGGTATACATGAGTGCATGATCGTCACGTATCTTCTGGGCGCCATCCTTTCTGGTAATGGACCCGACACGGATATTTTCATCCACCGTCAGATGTTTGAAAACCCGCCGTCCTTCAGGAACCATGACCGCACCGAGCTTAACCACATCTGTTCCGATCATATTGGTTATGTCGGTATACTTGAACTTAATATACCCTTCACGGATATAACCGTTTTCCGGTTTCAATAATCCGCTGATAGCCCTCAAAGTCGTGGTCTTGCCGGCCCCGTTGGTCCCCAGCAGGGCGACGATGCTCCCTTCTGGTACTTTCAGGCTTACACCACGCAGAACCTGGACAATGTCATTATATACCACTTCGATATTATTGACTTCCAGTTGACTCTCTGTATTTTTCGTTTCCATGTAGAGGCTTTTTCCAGAAATCGTGCGATTGACCAATGCCTGAGCGATGATTGCCTGACTCCCCCTTCCACGCCCCCACCCAAAAAACTTCGACGGTGAAAACACGGAAGAGAGAATCTCGGCAAACTCAGTCCAGATTACACTGATATTTCCCCGCTATTTAATCTTGCCGGTATAGACTGGTATAAAGGGAGTGCCGGCTGACTTGAAAGCACCATCTTTGACCACGTACAACTGTAAGGAATCAACTCCGGCATGATCGGTTTTAGAATAGGTGACAGGACCAACGGTTGTCCCGGGGGAGAAGGCCTTGTCGCCGTTCATTGCCAGCATTTCTTCATACAAATTGGCTTTATTTATTTCTTTGCCTTTGGCTTTTGCCCGCTTGATCACTTCGGTAGCAACCTGCGCCACCATCATGCCATTAGCATAGTTGTGTGAGTTTGCAGCCTTTTCGTCGCGATTGTATTTTTTTGCCAGGTCAAGCTGTGCAGTTGCCCCTGCACTTGGTTCATTGGTGATGATGTAAGAGGTGGTCCAGTAGAAGTTATCCGCTGCCGGTCCGGCAAGTGCGACGAGGTCATTGCCACCGGTGTAATGACAACCCAAGAAGGTGAGTTTCCCGGCTTCGCCAAAGGTTTTTGCCGCAAGGCCAAGGCCTGCTGCATCTTTTAACATGGTGGCAACCGGCGATTGAACGGTCTGGCTGATCACATACTGCACTCCTTTACTGAGAAGGCGCTGCAACATGGCGGTATTGTCGAGATCCTTGCCATGCTCAACCACCTCTATTATCTCCATTTTCAGGCCGGCACTGACTGCCTTTTGCACATCTTCAACCGGTCCCCGCCCAAAGGCTGAAGGATGAATAAACAGGGCAACTTTTGGTGTTCCACCCTTATGGTTATTAACTATATACTCGGCAAGACCTATGGCTTGCGCCGAATAGGAGGCAATCGGCAGGAAGATATAATTTGAATCAATTAAATTTCCTGCATGAAAAGAGGCTGGAATTACCGCAATCTTTTCTTCCTCAAAATCTTTTTTCAGAGCTAGCGTGCTGCCTGTTGAATAGTTCAGATAAAAAACAATCCCCTGCGACATAAAATCTTCAAAGTTGCGCTTGGTGATATCGTTATTGTATTGATCATCACGAATCGTGCAGTCGATTTTATCCTCTCCCAGCATCTTTGTATCATTGACAAAGTTGAAGTAATCTTCAACCCCCTTCGCATACGGATTACCGGCATCCGAGGTAGGCCCAGTGATGGCAAGCGACAACCCGAGTTTATATACCTTACCTGCAGCAAACGTGTGAACGGGAAGGGTTACCATGAAAACAGCTACCACCAGAAACATCCACTTGATCTTGTTGTTCATGTTCATTTCTCCTCCTTGGAATTAGGTTGATTTTATTTCTTCTTGAGGTTGGACAATTAATACCTAAAAGGCCAAAGTTTCACGTAAGACCGGACAATTCTCCACCAGTTGGCAATTCCTCTAGGTTCAAACATTAAGAACAATACGATGACCAAGCCAAAGCTCAATGGTTTCAGGGCAGTGGCCAGGTTTGTGGCGAATGTCAGGTGGTTTCCCACCCATTCGGAAAGCTGCTCTACCTGAAGATCAAGTATCTTGATCGCCAACGGTCCCCAGAATGCACCATGCAGGGTTCCCAGTCCGCCGACAATCGCCATCGCCAAAAAACTGATAGAATGGGACAGGGTAAAAGATTCGATACCGACCCCCCGGTACAGATAGGCATGGAGGGCTCCGGCAACCCCGGCAAAAAAACCGGCCAGAGCAAAGGCGTACACTTTGGTAAATCCTGGGTGCATACCCATGGCATCAGCGGCCCGATCATTATCACGCACGGCAACAAGACAGCGACCATAGCGGGTGCGCAGCAAATTGCGGACGGCAAAACCAACAAGGACAATGGCCACCAATATTGCATAATACCAGAAGGTGTAGTGCTCACTCCGCGATACCGTACCGGTCACCCAGGCGACCCGAGTTACCGAGATTGTCTGACCCTGATTAAAAAAATCCATGAAATTGATGGTCCATTGGAAAATCATCTGGAACGACAGTGTTGCGATGGCCAAATAAAGGTGCCTTAGACGCAGCGCCGGCAAACCAACAATCCCTCCAAAAACCGCGCCTATGCAACCGGCGAACACGATCATGAGCGGCCAGGCATGGGTCAGCAGCATATGGTTTTCCCCAAGCACCCGGCCAAAACAAGCGATAGTATAGGCGCCGATGCCGACAAATGCTGCATGCCCGATGGAGATAAGACCGGCAAAACCGGTAACCAGGTTCAAGCCCATGACCGCAACCACCGCCACCAGAATATTGTCGATAACCAGCATGTACTTGTTATCTACCTGAATGAACAGCGGCCAGAGGAAAAGAGCAAGGATGAGCAAGACCATGGCGCTCCGGTCAAGACTTGTGAAAAAAATCCTCTGCTCCTCTTTATAGGAAGTGAAATAGTTTCCTGTGGCAAACCAACGATTTGATGACATAATTACACCCGTTCTATTTCATGTATGCCGAACAAGCCATGGGGTTTAAAGAGGAGAATCACCAGAAGGATGACGTAGGGCATTATTTCCCCGGTTCCGCTGAGTCCCCAGTTGCCGTCCAGATAGCCGCTGGCAAACTGCTGGATAAGCCCCATTATGATGCCCGCCACCACTGCGCCGAGAATAGAATCAAGCCCCCCGAGAATAACAACGGGGAAGACGACAATTCCAAAAGAGTGCAGGGTATCAAAGTTGATTCCGGTGATATTGCCGAGGATTCCACCCGCCGCGGCAGCGCTCAGTCCTGCCATTGCCCAGGCAAGCCCAAAAACTCTGGGGACGGAAATTCCGATTGACATGGCGGCCAGCTGATCATCTGAAACCGCTCGCATGGAGATTCCAATAGTCGATTTTTTAAAAAACCAGGTAAATCCGCCGATCATTGCGAAGGTTACCAGTACGCCTACCATCTGCGTCCAGGAAATGGATACCCCGCCGACAGAAATAGGCGTTGTCGGCAGAAAAGACGGAAAAGAGAAGTTTTCAGTGCCGAAGGGTGTAAGATAAATCAAGCCGTCAATAATAGACATGAGCCCGATGGTCACCATGATAACGGAGATAATCGGTTCACCGATCAAACGTCTCAAAAAAATTCTTTCGACACTCATGGCGAGAAAGAAGGTTATCACCATGCTTATGAAAAAAGAAAAATATATCGGAATGCCCACCATAACCGTCAACGCGTAGGTGATAAAAGCCCCTGCGGCAATAATCTGCCCATGGGCGATATTCAGCACCCTGCTCGATTTATAAATAAGGACAAAACCGAGCGCCGAGAGGGCGTAAATCGATCCGACAACAATGCCACTGACCACCAGTTGGAAAAAATAGCTCATCGTTTCTCTTCCATTGTGTAAAAGCGGATGGTTGTATCAACCGTCGTTGTTTGACCGTCTTGATACTGAAAATGTGCCTCGACCCTTTTCTCCATAACCTCTTCGTCATACAGGGCTTCATACAGATCGTTGTATTTTTCCCGGACAAACTTACGGCGGATCTTGCCGGTTTTCGTCAGTTCGCCGTCATCCATATCAAGTAGTTTATAGAGAATTGCAAAGCGGTGAATCTTAAAGTGGTCCTTTTCAGCATTATGGTTGATTTTTCCAACCGCCCCCCTGATCAATTCGGCGACCTCCGGCTGGGCAGACAGATCCATATAGGTGCTGAAAGAAATACCCCGGTCCTCGGCCCATTTGCCAACGACGATGGGATCAATATTGATCAGTGCCGCAACAAATTCCCGCTTATCACCAAAAATCACCGCCTCCTTTATATAAGGACTGAATTTCAGACGATTTTCAAGGAACATGGGGCTGAACATATCTCCGTTTTTATTGTGCATTACATCGGAAATCCGGTCGATTACCACCAGATGGCCGTTCTCGTCGATGTATCCGGCATCACCGGAGTGGAGCCAACCGCCCTCCAGTAATTCTTCCGTTTTTTCAGGGAGCTTGTAATACCCTGGAGAAACCGAGGCTGAACGCGAAAGAATCTCCCCGGATTCGGATATCCGGCACTCGGTTCCCGGCAGGGGCTTACCGACGGTATCCGGCCTGACATCCCCGTCCCGATGCATATAGGCGATGCCGACGATCTCCGTCTGGCCGTATATCTGCTTGAGATTGACGCCGATAGCCTGGTAAAAGGTAAACAATTCGGGACCTAGGGCCGCTCCACCGGTGTACGCCCGGCGCAGCCTGAGTAGTCCGATCTGGTTGACCAGCGGCCGAAAAATCATCTGTTTTCCGAGCCAGGCTAAAAAGCGAAGCTTTGCCGGCATGGTCCGACCCGACATGCGATATCCGGCAGCCTCCTCACCAATTTTCATGAAATAGGCGTAGAGTGTACGGTTCAGCCAGTAGGATTCATCCATCTTCAGCCAGATCTGCGAGCGAATGGTTTCGTAGATCCGCGGAGCCCCGAACATAAAGTGTGGTCCAATCTCCTTAAGATCCTCCATGCTGGTTTCCACCGACTCGGGAAAATTTACGGCAATTCCGGTGGCCATGGCCACCCCGAAAGAGTTCATCTGCTCGCCTATCCAGGCAAACGGCAAAAAGGAAACGTATTCGTCGGTTTCTTCCAGAGGGTCGACCTGGGTGAGCTGCAAACCCATGTTGATATAATTGCGATGGGTCAACATGGCTCCCTTGGGCAGTCCGGTGGTGCCTGAAGTGAGACACAGATGGCATACGTCGTCGGGCTTTCCTTCATCAACGAGGGTATCAAAGAGGTTTGGTTCAGCATGATGGAGTTCTTCGCCAAGTTTATAAAGATCCTCAATAAACATAAACCAGGGATCACTCCGGTAATTTCGCATGCCCCGCGGGTCTTCATAAATTACCCTCGCAACCAGAGGAATACTCTCGCGAATCTCTACGACCTTATCCACCTGCTCCTGATCATTACAAAAAACTACCGTAACCCCAAGATAATTAAGGATACCGCCGATCTCATCTGGTAAGCTGGTCTGATAAATGGCCGAAGAGACTCCGCCCACCGCCTGAGCACCGATGGCCATATAGAGGGTTTCCGGAATATTGTCGCTGATTATGGCGATTTTATCCTCTTTTTGAAAGCCGATTTGTCGTAAGCCCAGACCGGCTTTTCGCACCTGTTCATAATACTGATTCCAGGTGAAATTGTTCCAGCAGCCGAATTCTTTTTCCCGCAGGGCAACCTTCTCTCCGGTTGTTCCAACCCGCCACCGCAGGAGCTGCGGGATGCTGAACTGCATTAGATGGTCTTTGTTTTCCATGCGAAAATTACTCTTCTCCTATATAGGCATCGATCACCTTGGGATTGGATGCAACTTCGTGCGGTTTTCCCGAGCCAATGACTTCGCCGAAGTCGAGTACATAAATCTGGTCGGAGATATCCATGACCACCCCCAGATCGTGTTCTACCAGCACGATGGTAATCCCCCACTCTTTTTTCAGATCGAGGATAAAACGGACGATATCCTCCTTTTCTTCGATATTCATTCCGGCCATGGGTTCATCGAGAAGCAGTAATTTGGGTTCCAGAGTCAGAGCCCGGGCCACCTCTACCCGCTTTTGCACCCCATAGCTCAAGTTGCCGACCATTTTTTTGCGGTAGGGCTCAAGCTCCATGAAATCGATAACCTTTTCCACATACGCGCGATTTTCCGCCTCCATTCGTGACGCCTTTCCGAAAAATATGACAGCGTGGAAAATGGAATATTTAAGATTCTGATGGCGGGCTAAAAGAAGGTTATCGAGAACAGAAAGACCGCGAAAGAGTTCGAGATTTTGAAAGGCCCGGGCAATGCCCATTGTGGAGATCTGATGAGGAGATGCATGCGTCAGGTTTCGCTTACCATAATGGATTTTTCCAACGGTTGGGTGGTAAAAACCTGAAACACAATTAAGCAGGCTGGTTTTACCGGCGCCATTGGGCCCAATAATCGAGGTAATAATCCCTGGTTCGATGGAAATATTTACTCTCGTGAGGGCGTTCAAGCCGCCGAAAGTGAGAGTAACATCTGAAACGGTAAGATGTGTCATAGAGTTCTCAGCATCACGTGGAGTAGATGTTTTTGTATTATTGCAGCATACTCAAATGAAATATTTATTCAAGTTTATTAAATAGCGGTATAATAGTGGTAAATAACCACTATTACTCCATTGCCAGCAGATGTGACCGCAAATTAATCTTCTGGTTTTTCAGGCCTAATTTCACCCTTATATTATACCGATGAAAGAGTATGGTGTTTTTTGACACCAACAGCACATCAGCAATCTCCTTATTGGTGTTGCCTTCCTTGATAAGACTCGCCACTCTGATCTCAACCGGCGTCAAGTGGGTAAGTCCTGAAGCCATCTTACTCACAAAAGGTGAAATAATATTGTTGAGATTGGTTTCTAGAATCCGCGCCAGGGTTCTCTGTTGGTTGTCCAAACGTCCATTCATCACCCTCTGCAGATAGGGACTGACTAGTTCCTGAACATTACGGGTGACGACTTCTCCCAGCTCTTTCTTGTCAACTTCCCGTTGTTGCAGAAGGACTCTGAGCGCGGTATTCACCTCTGCCAGGTGGTGCGACTGTGCCTCAAGCTCCTTTTCCCTTTTTTTCAGGGCCTTTTCAGCCCGCCGCCTTTCGTCAATCTCCTGTTCCAGTTTGAGGTTGGCCTGTGCCAGCTCGACAGTTCGTTCCGTCACCAGTTCCTCGAGGTGTCCTTGATATTTGTGCAATTCTTCTTCTGCTTTTTTTTGGGCGCTGATATCTCGCAGGGTAACGATATTCCCATGGGGCTGTCCATCGCCCCCCATATACAGAGTTGAGCTGAGCTGAACATCGAGAATTTTTCCTTCTCGAGTGAGTCTTCGGGTCTCAAAGAGATTGATTTTCTGGCCGCTTTGCATACGTTGAATTGCTTCCTTTGTTTCAGGCCAGTTTTCCTTCGGCACAAAATCGATGTGCTTGCCCAGCAGTTCTTCACGCGACAAATGAAATGTCTGTTCAAAGGCAGGATTGACATAGGTGGCAATACCCAGCATATCGTAGACGACGATGGGATCCGGCGAAGATTCTAGAAAGGTTCGATACCGCTCCTCGCTTTCCCGTAGAATCGACTCTGTGCGTTTCCGCTCCGCCAGTTCGTGACGAACATCGGAGTACAAACGCGACTTTTCCAGAGCAATAAGCGCCAAGGCGGCAAATCGCTCAAGGGTAGTAATGTCCTCCTCACTGAACTGTCTATCGATTTCCACATGGGCAAGACCTATAACCCCAAGCACCCGGGAATCATTTTTTAAAGGTATGCCAACAATAGATCGTAAGCCGTCGAGAACTTTGTCGACAATACGGTCATGCCACGATTGATAATCCTCAACTACAACCGGTTTCTCAGTCTGCCACACCACCCCGCCCACACCCTGGCCAAGAACAACACATCGGCCCAGCTGTCCTTTAAAAAAACCTTTTCCCACCACCATTTGCATACAGCCTTTAACGGAATCCAGCAGATAGATATACCCATGCGTCGTCCCGCTGAGCGAGGCCGCCCGTTCAAGAATGTTTTCCAGGAGCTCTTCCTTATCGAGTTTAGCTATGAGAAAGAGTGAGGTTTCATGCAAAGCCTTGAGTGAGGCGTTCTGTCGATGAAAGGCTTCTTCTGCCAATTGGAGGCGCTGTGACTCCGATTGCAGCGCCTCAACCCGAGCCACCAGTTCATTATAGGAAAGAGTGATATTCATGATTCTGAGGGATCCTTTCCAAGTTAGTTCACATCGACGACAAAGCTCTGTTCTCTTGGCATTGCTGTTTATATTTTCAAACCATTTCACTCTCTCTTTGAGAGATACAAAAATAGTGCATCATCATTTTGAAAAAAATGCAAGAGTTTCAGCTTCTATTAGGCAAAGAGATGGTTCTGGTCAACTGGATATCGGATAAGTTAACCGTGTGCAAAATTCGTTAACCGTAAAATCGATGTGGCCCTCGGTTTTTGAAAATTATGTAATTGCCAAGGTATCTGATCACACAATATTCTACGTCCCGAATATTGTATGTATGGTATAATAGTCATGCGGACATGACTTCCTTTTAAAGAAAAAGGTTGCTGGGTTGGACGTTACACAACCTGGGTCATGCCATGTCTCTTTTCAACTATTTCATCTTACTAGGAACTCGTTTGCCGGATGAACCTATTTTAAGCACAAACAAACAATACATAATGGAAGGTATCACCAACTTTGCATCACGGTTGCCTTGTTGGCTGGGCTTGCTGCTGGCGATGTTTTTTTATTTTTTCTTGCATCATTTTGCAGATTTCGCTCCAGGCAAAATTAATGTTTTTAAAGGATTAGGTGCAGATACTCCCAAACAGTTGTTCAACACATCAATCTATTATCTTCAATTTATTATTCCGTTTATTTTCTCACTATGGGCGCTCATTTCCCTCATCATAACACAAAGAAAATATGGATTTGTATTTGCGCTCAAGACCTTCGCGATCGCCTTGACTATCTCGCTGGCTGCATTTCTTTTTATCAATTCTTGGCCCTATACCCTGCCGCCGCAAATAACCAACTCGACCATCGTTAATAAAATTAACGAGTTCCTTCCGGCCAAGTTAAAAAATGGACTATCAGCTATCAAAAAAGGAATTCCGTTCACGAAAAAGAATGATTATGTGTTTTCAGAAAAGGAAATTTCAACTGCCAAAGAAAGGCTGCTGAAAAATCAACAAGGCTCTGATAAAATATTGTTTGAGATACAACTCAAATCCGGCCGTTCTCTGTTTGCCAAGAATGCGACAATCACAGGCGAAACCCTGACATTTGAAAATGACAAAGGATTGGTCGTCTCAATGAATCTGCGTGATGTGGAGAAGGTGCGAAAATTAATCCAAAAGTGAAAGGGTTATGGTGATGAGCCCCCTTCTTCTTTCAGCAAAACAGGACTGTCAAAATGAAAAAACATATTGCAAAGACGCTTGTAACCTTAACTCTGGCTTTTTTGCTGCCAGCAATTTGTATTGGTGCGGAGGTCATTGAAAAAGACCTGGGGGTTCGAAATGCTTCATTCAGTTCGACGGGGCAAGCGCTCGCAATGCTGTCGTTGATCAACGAAAAACCGCATCATTTGAAATATCAGATCAGTTATAAGACAGAGGTTGACCAGGTTGTTTTTGAATACGATGCGGGGATGGACTCAATCACTCGCATCCGTAAACAAAAAGATGGCACAGGAACCTTGGAAAAGTTGCCGGGTGAAGCTATGTATCGATTGCAAACCGCCGCAAAAGGAGGATCGCTGTTCGATACGCGCAAAGGAAAGTCAGTTGGAACCGTGGAGAATTTTTAGCTTTTGCATTAAAATACAAGGCCACCGCTACGATGACCTGCCTGAATATGCGGAGATTTTTATTGATGTGCGGGCATGATAATCGTCTGCTGAGCGATACTGTTGCCAAATTTCGGAGAATATCACCTGTTTTTTACGGAAATGGCCTTGGCGATCTTGGTCCTATGCCAATTATTGGTTTCAGTGTAAAATAATAGTGACTGCTTATCACCGCGTCATCAGTGCCATCGGCCTCAACTGTATGGCGGCCGCGGCTATCCCTCAGATCCGCCGAGACCACAATGGCCTGCCGATCATCTCACTCACCTGGGGTAACACCAAGTCAATGTCCCATTGACGATCCAGTTCGACACCTTTGTGCAACAGGTTGCATGATCGGCACCGGCCCTGAGGGAAACATCTGGAAGTCACTCATTTTTTTATGACAACACCAGAGCAGGTGCGCACCTTCCAGGCATCAACGAAGCTCATCGCGAGCTTTGCGTCTGCAATACATGGCGAAAGTTTTGACGTGTACACCCTGAAATAAGGGCCTGTTACGCAGCAGGTCACACATTTCCCGGTCAAAACGGTGAGCCTGCCGGTAACTGGAGTTAATTGTTGTTTTTTAATTGTCCATAAGCGATCTGCGAAATGGTACGCACGGAAGAATCCTTGTCCTTCGTAGATGCTGTCTTTAATGCCTCAAGCACCAACTGATCCCGGGATTTGAGATCCCTCAAGCCGGATGCTGCGCCACGACGGGCATCTGGCCCAGGATCGGTGGTCAGGACGTGGACCAGCGTCTGAGCGATTTCTTTGCGGGGTTCACCGATCAGCGCCAGCACCTGGCATGCTTCGCCTCGTGTACCATCATTATTATTTGTTTTCAGTAACATTGTGAGCTTCGGCACGGCTTCTTTGGCTGATTTACCATATTTGCCAACGGCCCGAGCGGCAAATTTAACAACATCATCAGAAGGATCGTCGAGCGTTGCAATAAGAGTTTGCCTGGCTTCGAGAATGGGGATAGGGCTGTTGCCCAAATACAAGGCGGCCTGTATTCGGACCTGATCGCTCTCGTCACGCAACCGACTGATCACCGGTCCGGACACCTTTTGGGGAATCGGTTTCAGTTTCCGGTCGTGCAACTCGCCGAACGCGTCTAGTCGTGCCTGCACGTCCGAATCGCTGAGTACTTCGACCAGTACCGCGATACTCTCCTCGTCCAGTATCCCCATTATCCGCAATAAACCTGCGGCTGCAACCCGGGTGGTGCCTAGCTGGTCATTCAGGACCTTGCGTACCGCAGGAATTAATTCTTTATCGGGAACATGCAAATTTCGTAAGGCGATGGCCGCATTCAGTCCCGTCTTCCCATAACTGTCATGGAGCGCCTGCCGCAAATTAAATTCTGCCGGTCGAGCTTCATCGCCCAGGTTGGAAAGGGCTCCGGCGGCATTGGCGCGAACTTTGGGATAAGGATCATTGAGGGCCTGGATAAGGGCCGGCACCACCTCCGGCGTGCGCTTAATGTAGGTTTTCCCTAGCGTCCAGGCAGCTTCTGTTCTCCTTGCGTTGTTGCCTTCGCGCAAATCGGTCAGATACTTTTCCGTCAGATAATTGGGGTCTTTGGGGTTGAGGCTTTGTCTTTGGCTAGACGTGGTTTTCTGACAGGAAGTCAGAAATACGGCAAGTATCAGGCCAAAGACCAGCCAACCCGTTGCCACAATCCTTTGTTGACTCATCATTTACCCCCCTTCGTTAGTGTGCTCCGGCCTTGCGTAAAAGTTTTGCTATCTCAATACATTGCATCGCTTCTGCAAGCATGAGAGGCGTACCGCCGCCTTTCGCCTGGGCGTTAACGTCAGCACCCGCTGCCAGCAGCGCCTTTACCAATCTTACCGATTTGCAGTTACTGGCGGCATTCAACAGTGGAGTTGCACTATTTTCGTCTTTGAAGTTCGGATCACCGCCAAGCTGCAGAAACATCAGGGCAATTTCTTCGTGATTACCCATTACCGCCGCATACAATGGAGAATGTCCGAAGCGTGGCCTTTTGACACCCACCGATATGCCTGTATCGAGAAAACCTTTTACCATGGCCATGTCGCCTTCCATGATACTGAGGAAAAAATGATCTATGACTTCATCTAAAAAGGCAGTTTCATCAGCTGATGCAACGTTTTTAGTGGACGTTTTAACCTCATGCTTCTTCTGAGCGCGTTGCATCGGTGGCTTGATTTTAGCGACGGGACTTGCCATATCGTGGTCACCGGTGACATGCCAGCCGCCCTGCTGGTCGTATTCGTACGTTAGAGCCAGGCGATGGTCGAGCCACTGGTTGTCGATCAGTTCCGAACAAACTACATTGATCCTGCGCTTTTTCGGATCTTTGCTTTTCAAGCTTTCGTCGGGAAATCCTATCCCCTGAAGGTTTTTGAAGAGAGGTATACAATGGTGTTGGGCGAGGGTGGTGAAGATGGCGGGATGGTCTTTTTGCGTCGGCAGTTTCCGGTAGGCAACCCAAGTACTCTCCTCGTTAAAAAGGTAGAGTACCGTACTGGCAGGTTTTTTGTCGTGCAGATAGGCGATGCTGACAGTAGCAAAGTCCCCTTGGGTGATCATGCCGACTGACGAAGCAGATTGCAAGATTTCTGAGTCGCCATCCTCCTGCAATATCTCTATAATGGCTGTATGTTCAGGAGAATTATTGAAGGCTGAAGAGCGCAATGCTGCGGATTCCGACTCAGAACCAATGAGAATGCAGATCACGGCAAAAAAAACAGCAAGAGAGGTGAGAAGCCGGGACATCATTTGTTTACCCACTAGACGATCCTCCACGGTTGCAGGCGCAGGGAAAGGGGCGTTGCCACAAAAATGTGCTGCATTGATCGTTGCCGATTACAGGGTTCTGCTCAATTTCTTTTCTTGCCTGCGGTTGTCTTCACTGGAATCTTCACACATTTACATTTTATCAATGCTGTACGTCCGTTCAAACCCCGGTGAACGGGAGTGTTCTACTCCTTGACAAATTGGATTGTCTTAAGTTCAGAGTTTTTCTAACGCAGAAGGTAGAATTCAACGCGAACTACAGTCGTTGAATCACATATTCTTCGTAACGCGAGTCCCGTTCTTCCTTGCTGCCCGTAGTCCCGCTGTTGGGGGCGGTGGCTACCTTCGAACCCTCAGGAAAGCCCATGCCGAGGAAGGCCCCAATGCCACCCCAGCCGTAGATGACCATCTGTTTGCCATTTGCTTCGAGGAGAACTTCGTGCACTCGACCTTTGCCGCCGAAAGCAGTCTCAAGCTGGGCCATGGTCATGCCACGCAGACCCTGTCCAATGTATCGTGGCAACATCTTATTCTCTACGTTCATGGCGGAAATGATTTTTTTGGTCAGTACACCGCCGTCGGGTCCGAGTGAGTCTTGTCCTGCTACTGGATTGAAATAATAGGTGTAGGAACTGGCTATGGTCTTTGTCGGGTTCTTGTAAATGTATCTGTAAAGACGTTGGGTGATTTTTGTTAGATCCTTCCTGTCTTTAGTCTCGGAAATACTGGTGGCCTTACCGAGGGCAGCTGCCAGATCTGTCTGACCGATACCCAGTTTGATGCCGAGGAACTGCCGGTACGCCTCCAGCCCTTCGACGAGAGAAAAGTTGTTGGGGGCAGGCGGGAGCCAACGAGGGATACGGGGGTGCACAGCATCAAAGGCCTGGGGGGGCGCAGTCAGGAGCCCTTCCCCTCCAGGCTGATATTCGGCCATGATAATCTTGCCGTCGCGGCACAGGGCCGCGAGTTGTCCTGCTGCATCAGGCCAAATGTACGTCTGATAAACCGGTGGCACCTCATTGGGTTTGGTGGCGTTAACCGGGAGACTGAACTCAATCCATAAGAAGGGCGCTGCACCGACGGCGGCGGTGGCTTCAGCAAGGCTGACTCCCGGGGTAATCGGCACGTTGGTTTTAGCAACAACAATGGGTGGAAAGCACTTCATCGAAGAAAGCTGTTTTCTGACGATCTTGCCTGACTTTTTGCCGACAATGATTTCTGCCGGTGCCCCCTCCAGCTGAAAGCGGTAGATGGTAGACAGTTCCAGATTTTTGAAGGCATTGCTGACCCGGTATGTAAAAGCATCAATGGTCTCATCGGGGTTGCCTATCTGCGCCAGCAAATCCTTCGCTGGATCGCCAACTTTGATCTGCAGGAACTTGTTGTAAGCTGGACTGATGTCAGCGGCAAGGGCCGCCATTGCCAAACATAGGGTGAACAGGCCGAGGAAAAATGATAAAAATTTCTTGCGCACGGGATAGTCCTCCTTTAATTAAGTTTAAAATACACTGTTTTCTCAAGATATTGCCCAATTATTTATTGAACAATCCGGCGATGAAAATGCCGGTGACTATGATTATATGAATATTTTCCATTGGATGAAAAAAATCCTTGATAGATCTCCTGCTTCATTCGATAACCTTGATCGTGCCGATGGTACTCTATTTAACAGACAGACAGCAACATGATGCAAGTATTCCCGGCAACAAGGTTTTAAAAATAAACTCTTCGTTTATAATAAACAAGCAAGGAATTTCTAAGGGACTTATTATTGAAAATATGTGTTTTGTGTCCACTCACTTCTGCCAGGCACATACTATTTTAGGAGTTTGTCGCGAGCTTACAGGTTCGTTGGCTCTGTACGTCAGGATAGTATTAAATGAAAAAGAAACGCGTTTTCCCTGGCGTCCCTATCGTGAAATTCGAGGATTTGAATGGAAGCACCCGACAGACAGTAACAGTACTGGTAAAAGTAATTATCGTTGTTGAATCCAGCTTCAACCCTGGAATTTTCATCCCAGTAGACGTCATGAGATGCCCTTCTATCGCCTTGCACTCTTTCTGTCTTGCCAGTTCTCGAAATATTTCTCCAAGGTATTTCCTGAGGCTCTCAATTATTACCTTCTTGCGAAACTTCGGTATACATTTGATGTGATACTTGCAATCCCAAGCCGTGTGGCTTAGACTTTGATGGTCGCACATGGGAAGTCTCCTTTTCTTGAACTTTGAGCGGTTCTGAATTGCGAGACTTCCCTCTAATTCCCGTAATTGTCAAACTCTGTGAGCCCAAGATGCAAACAGCAAATACCAATATCCGCCAGCACATCCCAAACAATCCTGACTTTACTAAGCGTTATCTCTTTTATCTTCACGGCTTGATCGTTGAAGAAGCTGGGATCCGGCCCAAAAGCGAAGAACATGGGTATTACGAATACGCACTCATCCTTGAAGCGCTTGCCGAAGAGGGATTCACCGTGATAAGCGAGGCGCGAAAAAAAGGTACCGAAATCAAACCCTATGCCGAGAACATTGTCTCACAGGTGAAGACACTTCTGGCAAACGATGTTCCTCCAGACAACATCACCATTGTTGGCGCTTCCAAAGGTGGTGTCATCAGTGCCTATGTTTCCAACATGCTCCAGGACAAACGGATAAACTTCGTTATTCTGTCCGGTCTTTTCGAAAAATGCCTGATAGATAAAAATTTGAAGTTGTACGGGAATGTTCTCTCGATCCATGATCGATCAGATAAACAGTCAATGACTCCGGCTTTATATTTTGAGCGATCTGATGGGCTTGGGAAATTTAAGGCAATCATCCTCAGTCTTGATATAGGCCACGGTTTGATTTACCGGCCCTACCGGGAATGGATCGACCCACTTTTGGCATGGGTGCAGTCGAAATAGCTCAAAGTCCGTATCTCTAACAAATCTGTTCTGCTTCTACAGATCAAGATTCTCTATTGTTATAATTTCCGGGAGTTCCTTAAAACCGATGGCTGATTACACAGAAAAGAACTGCCCGAAATGTGGTCAACAATTACGTTTCCCCAAAAACCTCGGTGGAATGCTGATGGCATGTCCCTCGTGTGGAAAAAAGTTTTATTCCGACTTTAAACTGAATGGGGCAAAAAAAAGTCGGCATCAAGAATTCTTAACACATGTTTTTGAAATGCCGGATCGAGTGTTGATGCGTATTGTTCGATTTTTTTTTCGTGTTTTTCGTCGCTGAGACAACAACCCTAGCCCATGTTTAACACTTCAAATATAATATATATATA
>JAHJLI010000015.1 GCA_018821785.1 Pseudomonadota bacterium | reverse complement strand
TGATTTGCTGCTGGAATTATTTGACAATACTTGAGATCTGCGAGGTCGGCACAAAGGGCTTCTTTAGCTCCGCTTCTCGGAATGGCGAGATAACTGAAAATCGACATGGCAACTCCGGAATGTGATTGACTGTTGTGGGAAGAGCCTGACTGCTGCTGCTCCAGTAGTCACACACTTGCAAACAGAAATCCTTGACCTAGGTCAAAAAACGTTCTTTTTCGCATGTACTGAATGGTGCCGTGTGATTAACTATATTTCATTTTAATGAAATAATTATATCAATTATTTTTATAGTATTGTGAGCATTCAGCAAGGGGTTGGAATATCGATTGCCTAAAGAAGCCTACCAAAGATCAAGGAGATCCTGATGCTGTAAGCCTCTGACCACCGCTGTTTTCCCGAGAGTTTTCGAACCGGCCCTGGGCTCATCACCACAAAGGACTTTTACAAGAAGAAGGCATCAAGTTATCAAGGATGGTCCCATATTCTCGATATAGAGATACACCAAAAGACGAAATATCAATTAGTTAACATGGGCTTTTCTTTTTTCGCGAGTTTTTTTGGCATGATCAAGCTAAAACAGCTCAGGGAAAAGGTGCCATATGAGGTGTGCTAACAAACTTGCATTAACCAGGACAAATCTGCGTTTTTGAAATATGGATTGAGTGGTCCCTCAGGTGATTTTCGTTGACATGAAGGTTCCCCTCGGCTGCCTTGAAATCAGGAAGTTAAAACCTCCGCAATTTATCATTGGTAACAACCATTTGGTTTCTCTCAACTTCCTCCAATAAAACTGGAGTGGCTGGTTTGAATACTCTTACAGAAAAAAAGTAATATGGATAGACAGGTGCAGCTATTAATTAACTATTCAGCACTTTTCACTGCATTAATCGGGTTGTATTTTACAACTTCTGTGAATTACTTGCTTTTTCATTCTCTGGCGGAAGTATTTAGTATCGTCGTTGCTTTTTCTATCTTTGTGATAGCCTGGAATTCAAAGAAATATCTCAGAAACCCTTATCTTTTGTTTGTCGGTATCGCCTACCTTTTTATCGCTTTTCTTGATCTATTGCATACTCTTTCATATAAGGGAATGCCGATATTCATTGATTATGACTATTACGCAAATCAGTTGTGGATTGCAGCTCGATACACGGAGAGCCTTACGCTACTTTTAGCCTTCATTTTCTTGCGAGGGAATAAGGTGTTAAAAACCAACGTAATGTTTGCATTCTTCACGGTTTCAACAGGTTTTCTCGTTGCAAGCATATTTTACTGGAAAATTTTTCCAGAATGTTTTGTCGATAGGGTTGGGCTGACTCCTTTTAAAAAAAATAAGCGTATATATTATCTGCGCCATTCTGATAGTGGCAATTTTTCTTTTGCAGAAAAATAAAGGCAAATTTGAAAGGAAAATGAAGAGCTGATAGCCAGATTGCAAGAAGCTACAGTACACCGACCAGCATTTTCGTAGCCACAATCAAGAGCAGCAGAGCAAAAATCCGCTTCAGCTTATCAACAGGCAGGCTATGCGCCAGCTTTACCCCCAAAGGGGCCGTCAACACACTTGCCACGGCAATGCCCAAAAGGGCCGGCAGATAGACGTAACCCACAGAATATTGCGGCAGCACTGCTACATTCCAGCCGCCGACGATATAGCCAACTGTCCCGGCCACCGCAATCGGCAGGCCAATGGCCGCCGAGGTGCCGATGGCATTATGAACGCGGATATTGCACCAGATCATAAAGGGTACCGATAAGGAGCCCCCTCCAATCCCGACTAAGCTCGACACCGCCCCGATGATGTTGCCGACGGCGAACATCCCCGCTATCCCCGGCAGTTCACGGCCGCCCTTTGGCTTCTTGTTGAGAAGAAGCTGGATTGCCACGAAATAGAGAAAGATGACAAAAAATATCTTCAGAAAATTGGTGGAGAGGGACGAGGCAAAGCAGGAGCCAAGAAAAGTGCCGGTAAGGATGCCTGCGACTATTTTCTTCACTACATCCCAGTGCACAGCTCCCCGCCGGTGATGAGCCATAAAACTGGAAACCGAGGTAAACATGATGCTGGCCATAGAGGTGGCCAGCGCCAGGTGCATGATCAATTCTTGGGGAATAGCTTGTAACTCAAAGACATAGACCAGCATCGGCACAATCACCAAACCACCACCGATACCCAATAAGCCTGCAAGAATCCCTGCAACTCCGCCTACGGCAGAGTAAATAACGAGTGTTGTCAGCATCTTTTTTGTTATACTTTGAATTTTTGATAAAGCCACCGAGACAGTGGAAAGCAAGACACAGTACTCCTGGCTTTGGCGATTTGCAAGATCAGGAAAAGCGTCGGCCAATTTTTGAAAATTCGTCGTTTTGCACCTGCGGCAACAAGCGGGTAGACAGAAAACCAGGCAGAGCATTATCCGATTTTCAAGTGACTTTCCGGTAAACGGTCATTATTATCTCAATGTTAATGTTACAGTTACCTTAAACACTCTTCTGCAAACTTATTGCATACAACGACCGAGCCGAGCGTTTGAATATCAATACATCCAGGCTGGATTCCAAGGACGGCAACAGGCGGATTCCATTTACACAACTTCGCGACCTCCTGCTCCCCGCCTTTCGGCGCTATCGCCTGCGAATACTGGGCGGGCTTGCAGCCCTCATCATCGTCGACTTTCTTCAGCTCATTATCCCGAGATTCATCAAACAAGGCGTTGACGCGCTGGAAGCTCTGACCGTCACTCCCTCCGGCCTCCTTCGCCTGGCCGGCATCATAGTTTTAATTGCCGTTTTCGTGGTTTTCCTGCGTTTTACCTGGCGTTATCTGATCATTGGTTTCTCGCGACTCCTGGAACAGATGGTAAGAAACCAGATCTTCGCCCATATCCTCAAGATGGATGCGCAATTCTTTGAGAAACGAACGACCGGCGACCTCATGGCTCACTCCAGCAACGATCTCTCAGCGGTGCAAATGGCCTGCGGTATGGGAGTTGTGGCGGCGGTTGATGCCCTGGTAATGTCTCTTGCGGCCATCGGTTTCATGATTGCCATCCACCCGTTGCTCACCCTTCTGGCCCTGCTGCCGATGCCCTTTCTGGCGTTTACCACGCGGGTCCTCTCAGCCAAGTTGCACAAAAGGTTTGCCACTGTGCAAGAAGAATTTTCCGAACTCACTGAATTTTCCAGGTCTAATCTCATTTCCATCGGCCTCATCAAGGCCTATACCATGGAGGCCTTTCAAACCGACCGATTTGACCGGCTCGGGAAAAGATATGTGCGCAGTAATCTGCGAGTCGCTGTCATCCAGGGCTTGATCACTCCCTTGGCCACTTTGGTGGGCAGCACCGGCATGCTCATGGTCCTTTATTTCGGCGGCTGCCTGGTGATCGAAAAAACCATCACCCTGGGCGATTTCGTCGCTTTCATCACCTATCTGTATATGCTCATCTGGCCGATGATGGCCATCGGTTGGGTGGCCAACCTGGTACAGCGCGGGCTTACCTCCCTCGACCGCATTTACGGCCTTGTCACCAGCCAGTCGACATTGCCTGATCCTATCTTCGAAAAAGAACCGGAGAGGTTTGCGCAACCAGGGTTTAGATTGACTGATTTGACTTTTACCTACCCTTCCGGCAAGAGCCCGGTCCTCCACAACCTCACCCTCAACCTCGACCCCGGCATGCACGGAGTAACCGGTCGTACAGGGTCGGGCAAATCAACCCTTTGCCAACTGCTTGTCAGGCTCCAGCCTCTGGCCGACGGCATGCTGCTCTTCGGCGGAATGGAGGTAAACCACCTGCCCCTGGCCTTCACCCGTTCTCATATCGGCTATGTCAGCCAGGAGCCCATTCTTTTCTCAGATACCATCGCTGCGAATATCTCCTTTGGCCGACCGGATGCCGGGCGCGAAGACATTATCAGGGCTGCCGCCAGTGCGGCTATCCATGATGACATCATGACCCTTAAAGAGGGCTATGACACCCTCATCGGCGAACGGGGCGTCAAGCTCTCCGGTGGCCAGCGCCAGCGCCTGGCATTGGCTCGGGCCCTGCTTTGCAACCGACCGGTATTGATCATTGACGACGGTCTATCGGCCGTCGATGTGGCCACCGAACATGAGGTGTTTGCCGGTTTAAAAAGACATTTCCACGGGAAAACGGTGGTTATTGTCTCCAATCGGATCAAGCTGCTGTCGATGACCGACCACATCATTGTCCTCGCCGACGGCACGGTGCAAAGTGAAGGTAATCATGAACACCTTCTCGCCACAAACTCCCTGTATCAAAGTATGTTTACCAAACAAATGCAACAAGACAGCCAAGAGGAGGTGGTCCTGCCATGATGGACTACGGCTACAGTGAAGAGGGGCGCCAGGCCTCTCTCGGAGACCTCCAGTTATGGCGCAGGATACTTCATTTTTCTGCGCCATATAAGCTTGGCCTGTTCGGCGCTGTGGTCATTTCGCTCTTTATCACCTGGGCGACCCTGACCCTGCCTTATCTGGTGCAGACCGCCATCGACGGTTCCATTACCGCCACCCAGCTGCCATCCGCCGAGAGAGTAGCCGGACTTGCGAGGAATGCGTTGTTTTATGGTGCCATTATCATCGGTGTATTTTTTGCATCCTTTTTCCAGATCCTCGTTCTCGAATGGGTGGGGCAATGGGTGATGCACGGAGTGCGACAAAGCCTTTTCAGCCATCTGCTCCATCTTGATCTGCCGTTTTTCAATACCCGTCGCACCGGCCAACTGGTAACTCGGCTAACCAACGATATCCAGAACATGAATGAGATGTTCACCTCAGTCATCGTTACCCTTTTCAATGACCTTCTGCGCCTGCTTGGCATCCTCGTTCTGCTGTTCTGGATGAACCCGCCACTGGCAGCCCTGATGTCTATTTTCGTTCCTGTCGCCCTCATCATCACCATCTTTTTTGCCCAATTGGCGAGGGAACGCTTCCGCGCCATTCGCAGCCAGCTGGCCAAACTCAACAGCTTTCTTTCGGAAACCCTGTCCGGTATCGGCATTTTGCAACTCTTTGGCCGTCAAGAGACATCGCGCCGTACCTTTGAAGACCTCAGCGCCGGCTACCTGCATCGGACCCTCAGCCAAATCAGGCTCTTCGGTACCTTTATGCCCCTCACCGAATTTCTCAGTTCGGCAGCCGTGGCACTGATCCTCTGGTACGGTGGTGGAGAGGTGTTACAGCAAAGGCTTACACTTGGGGAGCTGGTTGCCTTTATTTCCTATATGCGGCTTTTTTTCCAGCCACTCCGCGAACTTTCCCAGAAATACTCAATAGTTCAATCGGCCATGGCCTCGGCTGAAAGAATTTTTCAACTCCTCGACACCAAGAGCATCATTGACCAGACGTTAACCCCCGTCACCATAGCTAACCTTCAGGGAAAGCTCGAGTTCCGTAATCTCCTGTTTGGCTATGAACCAAACAACCTGGTTCTCCACGACATCTCCTTCACCCTGCGGCCTGGACAAACAGTGGCCCTGGTAGGAACTACCGGGTCGGGCAAGACAACCCTTGTCAGCCTCCTCCTCCGGTTCTATGACCCGCAGGAAGGGCAAATACTTATCGACGACAGGGATATCGCCACGCTTGACCTCAAACAGCTGCGTACATTGGTCGGTGTTATACTGCAGGATGTTTTCATTCTCCAGGATACCCTTCTGGCCAACATCATTATGGATACCGGCTGCGGCAGACAACAGGTGGAAGAAATACTCACCCGCACCGGAATGGACCGCTTCGTCAATAAACTGCCGCATGGCCTGGACACCCCTATAGGCGATGGCGGCACGGAACTGTCTACAGGCGAAAAACAACTCCTCTCGTTTGCCCGGGTGCTCTGTCGCAACCCGGCCATTCTCGTCCTCGACGAGGCAACAGCGGCAATCGACACCGAATCGGAAAACATACTTGAGCAAGCCATCGCTGACAGCTTCCAAGGGCGCACCTCTCTCATCATTGCCCACCGCCTTTCGACTATACGACGGGCTGATCACATAATCGTTATGGCGCGCGGCAAAATTGTTGAACAGGGCAGCCATGAAGAACTCCTCAGCCACAACGGTCACTACGCACTTCTGGTCGCTATGGATCTGCAAAATGGTCATTGATTTTTATTTCATCATAGCAATAGCCATTTCTCAGTTGCATTCCGACCTGCTTTTTAGATAGGATAAGCAAGAAGGAGCGTTCCGCATATATTCTGGTCTTCACGCCTGTCGCACCCATGGTTTTTTGTGTTTCCCATATACTACCAAGGGGTTTATATGTATGGATTATCGTTTGAACAGTTGGCAAAACTGCAGCCTTTGCATTTTGCCCTTGATGCACGGATGATTGTGGCACAGGAAGGCGAGGGCATACAAACTGTCATCAGCGGTGCCACCGGCTCCTCGTTCGTTTCCCTCTTTGAGATTTTGAGCCCATGCATTTCTCCGGACTGGGAATCGATAACAACGCACCTTAACGGCTACTTCCATCTCCACCCCATCGGCAGTGAACTGCAATTAAGAGGGAAGTTTTTCCGAGACGACATCCACCACCTGCTTTTTTTCTTCGGCAAAGCCCTCCCTTTCCATCCTGCGGCAGATGAGCGGGGGGCAACCAATGTTTCCACCACTGCTTTATCTCAAGTATCGAACCTTGTTTCACCTTTTTTTGCCGACTCAGGGATTGAGCATAGCGATACCACGCAATTGCGGCTCCGACTCCTTTCGAAGGTTTTTATGAGCGTTTCCGATCCGATCCTCATTGAAGACCTTGACGGCAATGTCCTGGAAATGAACGACGAAGCAGTCCGTACTTATGGCTGGCAGCGACAGGAGCTGATCGGACAGTCAGTGAAAACTATTCTGCCACACCAGCACCACAGGCTCTCCGACACCTTGCTTGAACGTTGCAGGGCCGGTCAGGAAATCAATAATATTGAAGGGGAAAGATGGACAAGAGACGGTCGCATCATCCCCACCCTCATCACCATGACCCTGCTCCGTGACGAAACCGAAAAGCCTATCGGCATTGTCACCATCGCCAAGGACATAAGCATCCGCAAGCAAAAAGAACTGGAACTGGAAAAACAGAGGCAGGAACTGGAAGAACAGGTGGCGCAACGAACGGCCCAACTGCAGTCAGCAATAGAATCAGCAGAGAAAGCCAACCTCGAGCTGCAACAGGTCCAGGAAAGGCTCTCAATCGCCCTCGATTCGGCACAGATCGGCATATGGGAATTCAATGCCACAACCAAAAAGGAAACCTGGGACGATCGGATGTATGAACTCTTTGGCATTGACAAAGAGACCGCCTCGGATCCGCACACGGAATTTGCCAGGGGTGTCCTGCCCGAAGATTTGTTGAAACTGCAAGAAGAAATCCGTCTGACCATGCGTGGGGAAATCGATTATGACACAGTTTACAGAGTTCGCTGGCCCAATGGTGCGCTTCGATACATAAAGGGTTCAGGTCTGGTAATCCGTGACAGCGACGGTACTCCCATTAAAGTTATCGGCGCAAATTATGATATTACCGAACTCAAAGACTACGAAGCCAACCTTCATATAGCCAAAGAGGCGGCGGAATCGGCGAACAGTGCCAAAAGTGATTTCCTTGCCCGCATGAGCCATGAAATCCGTACGCCGATGAACGCGGTCATTGGCATGACCCATCTGGCTCTGCAGACCGAGCTGACCGCAAAACAACGGGATTACCTGCAAAAAGCACACGGCTCAGCAGTTTCCTTACTCGATATTATCAATGATATCCTTGATTTTTCCAAGATCGAGGCCGGCAAGATGGAGTTAGAGAACACCGATTTTTCCATTGACGAAGTGCTGGAACAACTCTCCAACGTCTTTGCTATGAAAGCGGCTGAAAAAAACCTCGAACTGCTTTTTCACGTACATCCGGAAGTCCCCGCCTATCTTTGCGGCGACCCTTTAAGGCTCCGGCAAATACTCATCAATCTCATCGGCAACGCTTTAAAATTTTCCAAAGAGGGTGAGATTGTCGTCGCCATAAGAATGTTAGATGCAAATGACGAAACTATCCGTCTGCAATTCTCGGTAACCGATACCGGCATCGGCATGACTGAAGAGCAACTGGCCAAGCTGTTCACCTCCTTTTCCCAGGCCGACGGGTCAACAACAAGAAAATATGGCGGTACCGGTTTAGGTCTGGTGATCTGCAAACGGCTCGTCCATTTGATGCAAGGCGACATCAAGGTTGAGTCAAGCCACGGCAAGGGAAGTACCTTCAGCTTTTCTGCGATATTTTCAGTTTCTGATAAATCTTCTCAGCAGGCATATTCAATCCCCCCTTGGTTTATAGGCTTGCGAGCTCTGGTCGTCGATGACAGCTTTGTGTCCAGGCGCATACTCACTTTCGCTCTTCAATCCTTTGCCATGAATATCACTACAGTAACTTCCGGCGAGGCGGCGATCGCGGCAATAAGTGATTCCACCAGCGATCCATACCGTCTGGTCCTTATGGACATGGAAATGGAAGGAATGAACGGTATTGAAACATCAAAAAATATTCTCGCAGGCAGCTCAGCCGATGCTTCACCAAAAATCATTATGGTCACCGCCTACGGTCAGGAGCGGCTGGCAAGGGAGGCGGCGGCGGCCGGGATTCATGGTTTCCTGGTGAAACCTGTGTCAAAGGCGGCTCTCTTTGATGCCATTCTTGAATGTTTCGGCTTCACGCCAAAGCGACTGGCCTGCGCTCCTCGGGGAGATTCCGCACTCCAGCAGACCAGATCTCTCCGCGGCAGTAGAATCCTTTTAGTGGAGGACAATCTCATTAATCAGCAGGTGGCCACCGAACTCCTGGAACAGGCGGGTCTCCATGTCACCGTTGTCGAAAACGGCAACCAAGGGGTTGTCGCTGCTGCATCCGGCCAATATGAATTAATCTTCATGGATATCCAAATGCCGGAAATGGATGGGTATACAGCCGCCAGGAAGATAAGGGCGGCCGGGAATGTCCTTACCCCCATCGTTGCCATGACCGCCAACGCCATGACAGGCGACAGAGAAAAAAGCCTTGCCGCCGGAATGAACGATCACTTAACCAAGCCGATTGAACCGGAGGAACTCTACAAAATCCTCACCACTTGGATCGCCCCTGCCGACAGAGAGGTGGAGAAGGGTGGGCGAATAGTTGCCGCAGCAAGCGGAACTGCCGACATACCTTTGGTGACGATTCACGGTATTGACGTCGCTTGCGGCCTCAAAAGAGTAAACAATAATCCGCAACTCTACTTGCAACTGCTCAAAAAATTTGTAGAGGATCACAGTACCGATGCTGAGCGTACTGCAACCTGCCTGCAAGATGGCGATACAGCAACGGCGCTGAGAACCGTGCACACCATTAAAGGCATTGCCGGCAGCCTCGGTGCCCACACCCTCCAGCATGGTTCAGCCATGCTGGAGCAGGCCCTGCAGCAGAAAATGACTGAGCAGTATCCGCAACTACTGACAGATTTCACCCAGCTTTTGCGTGAAACTAGCAACAATATAGCAGCAGCCATGTTTGCAACCAAGGCTCTATTGCCGATCCCAGGTGACCTGCCGGAGGGCTACGCACCACAGCTTCTTGCCATTCTACAAAGTCTTTCACCCCACATTAAACAACGCAAGCCTCAACCATGCACCGCAATTCTCGAGGAAATTAAAGCTTTTCAATGGCCTAAAAAATACCACAAAGAGCTTGCCAGCCTCGAACTGACGACAAAAAAATACCGATTCAAAGAAGCTGGAGCTTTTCTCGACAAACTTCTTTCAACTTTGCGAGAAGAAACCGGAGGATGATATGACTGATTATTGTCAATGTTCCATACTTATCGTCGACGACACCGAAGAAAATGTCGACATCCTTATCGCAACCCTCGGCGAACTGTACGATATCAGCGTTGCCATCGACGGAGAAACCGCTTTGGAAATGCTCGAAGAATTCACCCCGGATCTCATACTCCTCGACATCATGATGCCCGGCATCGACGGGTATGAGGTTTGTGAAAGACTGAAGAGGGAGACACGTACCCTGAAAATTCCGATTATCTTCCTGACTGCCCTGAGCGAAGCGCAAAACGAGGAAAAGGGCTTGCTCCTCGGGGCCGTCGATTACATCACCAAGCCGTTCAATCCTTTTCTTGTCAAGGCCAGAGTCAAGAACCATCTCGAGCTGAAGATGCACCGAGACAACCTTGAGCTCCTGGTGCAGCAGCGCACTTCCGAACTTGAACTGACACAGGAAGTGACCATTGAAAGCATGGGCACCCTGGCCGAGTACCGTGATCCGGAAACCGGCGGCCATATCCAGCGGACAAAACATTATATCCAAATACTGGCAAACCACCTCAAAAACCATCCGAAATTTTCTGCAATTCTCACCAATGAGACCATCATATCGTTGTATAAATCGGCGCCGCTTCATGACATCGGCAAGGTAGGCGTTCCCGACCACATACTCCTCAAACCTGGGAGACTGACCGAAGGGGAATTCGAGGAGATGAAAAAACATACTATTTACGGGCGTGATACCATTTCTAAAGCCGAAAAAAAACTCGGCAACAGGTCCTTTCTCCATTATGCCCTGGAGATTGCCGAGAGCCACCAGGAAAAATGGGACGGTAGCGGTTACCCGAACGGTTGGTCCGGGGAGGAAATTCCTATTTCCGGCAGGTTAATGGCTATTGCCGATGTCTACGATGCGCTTATCAGCAAAAGAGTGTACAAGGCGCCATTCAGCCATTCAAAAGCGGTGGCCATCATACGGGAAAGCAGCGGTCAACATTTCGACCCGGATATAGTCGAGGCGTTTCTGCAAGTATCAGAGGAATTCCGGAGAATAGCTATAAAACACGCTGATTTTCCTGAGGAACGTGAAGCGTTAGAAAAATGATCCGTCATCCCCTCTTGCAAGGAAATGACGGAGGGAGATGAGAGATTCCGCTTAGAGGGATCAGGTAATACCGAGGTAGGCCTTCTGCACGGCTTTGTTGCTTCTGAGGTTCACTGCCGAATCGGTGACGGTGATCTCTCCGGTCTGCAGGACATAGCCGCGATGGGCGATGGACAGGGCCATGAGGGCGTTCTGCTCGACGAGCAGGATGGTC
>JAHJLI010000201.1 GCA_018821785.1 Pseudomonadota bacterium | reverse complement strand
TTTGCCCACTTCCACACAAATCCATAGAAAATACCTTCGCGGCCGCGTTCATGAAGATGGCGGCATGAAACTTTTTTAGGAAACTTCAGTACTTAATATACTATATCTATTCTTCGTTATCATTATGTGAATTTTCATCACTCCCCTCACCCTCTTCCTTGCCTTTGATTTCAAGACCGGGCAGCGGTAAATTATGTTTTGCAGGTTCGATACCGCTGCCAGTTGAAGGTACTATTTTTCTGACAGTGCGGCTTGAGAGCCGTTTGCCTTTAGCTGCAGCATTTTTTATTAAAAATCCACTTAAAGCGATTTCTAAACTGTTCGTTTTCGCCCTGGCTGAAGGTGTCAGATAGATCTTTACGAATTTGTTCTCGCCGAAATCCAAGTGGAGAATTTTGGATCGTTTATGTTCCGGGAATAATCTGTATTCCTTTTCAAGGATAAAGCTTGGAGTTGTGAATCGCTTGACATAGGCAAGATTCTGGGCCCCGTCCCTATATATAACGTTGAAAATTATATCCTTCTCGACGATGCCAAACCATGCCAATTCTTGGCCGACATACAGCTTTTCCACAACTGGGATGATTTTATAGAGTCCGTCGGTAAAGAGAAGAAATAATTTGTCATACTCGGAACAGGCAACACTCATATCTTCTGTTGGATTTTCTTCCTTAATCTGGTGGCCCAGGAAGCCAGTTTTTCGGTTATAAACCGTAACCAGATTAGAGATAGCTATCGTTCTGATGCTGACTTCTGAAAAACTTGCAATTTCTGTCTGTCGAGCATACAGGTGACCATATTTTTCCAGCAATTGGTCAATATATGAAATCGTAAAACCAACAATATCTGTTAATGATTTTTTAATTTCTTTAATTCTCTTCCGTATCTCTTTGATTTCCCTTAGCTGTTTATTGATGTCATAGCGGGAGATTCGTTTAATCCTGATTTCCAGAAGTCGTTCGACATCTTCCTTGGTAATCGGGCGGAGAAGCTGTTCCTGGTATGGCAGAAAAGATTTCAGTACTGTCGTCAACACTGACTGATAGCTTGTCTCCTCTTCAATATTTTTATACAGTCGCTCTTCAATAAAAATTTGTTCAAGAATTTTTGCATGTAATTTTTCTTCAAGACGACCTTGTTCAATTTCAAGTTCTTTTTGGAGATCACCCTTGAGCCTGGTGGTGTTGAGATGCAAAACATCGGTTACCGTTGAGGTTTCCGGGGTCATTCCGTTTATCAGTGTAAGGTTGGGGGTAATTGGCACTTCACAATCAGTAAAGGCATAAAGAGCTGCTATTGTGTCTTTTGCATATACTCCCCTTGCAAGTTTGATTTCGATTTCAACGCGTTCTGCAGTATAGTCGTTGATTGAAACAATCTTTATTTTCCCAGTTTTGGCGGCTTTCTCGATGGAATCCGTTAAGGATTGGGTGGTTGTTGTGTATGGAATTTCTTTGATGATGATAGTTTTTTCATTTAATTCCTCTATTCTTGCCCGACATCTAACTTTCCCGTTGCCGTCTTCGTAATTGCTGACGTCGATCAGTCCCCCTTGTGGAAAATCCGGATAGAGAGTGAATTCTTCTCCGCGCAGAATGTTCTTTTGTGCTTCGAGGAGCTCGCAGAAATTATGAGGCAAAATCTTGGTTGCCATGCCTACTGCAATGCCTTCCGCACCCATGAGCAACAGGAGTGGTATTTTGGCCGGAAGCGTCACAGGTTCCATCATTCGGCCGTCATAAGATTCGATGAATGCTGTTAGATCTTTGTTAAAGAGAACTTCCTTGCCGAGAGATGACAGCCGACACTCTATATACCTTGCAGCCGCAGCCCGATCTCCAGTGTAGATATTGCCAAAGTTCCCCTGCTGTTCTATCAGGAATCCCTTGTTGGAAAGGTTAACAAGGGCTGAAAAAATCGATTGATCCCCATGGGGATGGAGTTTCATTGTATCCCCGACAAGATTGGCCACCTTATGAAAGCGGCCGTCATCCATGTTATGCAGCGTCTGTAGGAGACGGCGTTGAACAGGTTTCAAACCATCTTCAACGGATGGAATCGCTCGTTCGCGAATAACATAGGAAGTGTATTCGAGGAAATTTTTGTCAAATAATCTGTGCAGCTTGCCGGGATGAGATTCCATTTTTTTTCTGAGCGATCAGTGTGCTATTTCCATCCCGCTTGTGTACGGCGTGGTGGAAAGTTCAAAGTTAGTTGGAGAGGATCAGATGATCCATGATGTATTTTCGTCGCACTGGGGTGTTTTTTCCCATATAAAAAGTAAGTACTTTGGTGACTTCACTGAGAGAATCAAGAGTTACATTTTTAAGACGAATATCTGGTCCAATAAATTGTTTAAACTCTTTCGGGGAAATCTCTCCAAGTCCCTTGAAACGCGTAGTTTCAACCACAGTGCTCTTACTTCCGGCACCCTGCAGTTTGCGTGTGGCGGCCTGTTTTTCCTGCTCGGAATAACAGTAAATGGTCTCTTGTTTGTTGCGGACACGAAAAATCGGAGTTTCCAGAATATAGACATATCCGAGTTTAACTAATGGCTCGAAATAATGGAGAAAAAAGGTAAGGAGCAGATTTCTGATATGGAGGCCGTCAACATCTGCGTCTGTCGCTAAAATCACCTTGTCATACCTTAAGTTGGAAATCGAATCCTCGATATTGAGAGCCCTCATCAGGGCGTACATTTCTTCATTCTTGTAGAGCATGGCCATTTTTTGGCCATAGACGTTGAGTGGTTTTCCTTTCAACGAAAAGACCGCTTGAGTCATTGGGTCTCTCGAAGAAACAATGGACCCGGCGGCCGACTGCCCCTCGGTAATAAAGATCATGCTTTCTCTCCCCTCCGGTGAAGGCTTGTCCTTTGAGGGGTGGTGTTTACAGTCTTTCAGCTGATCTATTTTCAGAGCGACTTTCTTGGCATTGGCACGAGCTTCAGAGCGGACACTCTGCAATTCTTTCCGTACGTCTTCGTTGCGGAGAATTTTTTCGATAAGTTTTTGTGCTGATTCGGTGTCTTTATAGAGGGCACTGGAGACCGCATCTCGGACCTTTCCGGCTATCCACGACCGTATTTCCGTATTGCCAAGTTTGTTTTTAGTTTGTGATTCAAAGACCGGATCCTTGATCTTGATCGCCAGGGTTCCGACTATGCCGTCACGTACATCTGTATTGATAAATTTTTTTCCGGAAAATTCGTTTATGCCTTTAAGTATACCCTCCCGAAACGCAGAAAGGTGAGTGCCCCCTTCGCTGGTGTATGTGCCGTTGACAAAAGTGAAGTAGCAGTCACTAAAGGTGTCGGTATGTGAAAAGGAAAATTCAATGGTAGCCTCCCGGTAATAGATGGGCTTATAAAGCTGCGCTCCATCCAGTTCTTTGTCTAGGAGATCAAGCAAACCGTTGGCAGAGTAAAAGATCTTTTTGTCAAAATGAATTTTCAGACCGGCGTTGAGATAAGCATATCGCCATAATCGTTTTTCAACAAAGGCCGGATCGAAAGCAAATTCGGGAAACATCTTGGTTGATGGCATAAACTCAATGAATGTGCCATTTTTTTCCTCAGTATCTCCCTCTGATTTTTCGATTAATTTTCCATCATTGAATTTTGCTGTGGCAAATTTACCATCACGATAAGAAGTTACGATAAAGACTTCAGAAAGGGCATTAACGGCCTTTGTGCCAACACCATTGAGTCCTACTGAAAACTGAAAAACATCAGTGTTGTATTTTGCCCCGGTATTGATAGTTGACACACAATCTATCAATTTACCCAGAGGTATACCTCTGCCAAAATCTCGTACGGTAACATAGCCGGTTGAGTTGATGTTGATGTTAATCCGCTTCCCTGCCCCCATGATGAATTCATCGATCGCATTGTCAACCACCTCTTTCAGGAGGATATAGATGCCGTCATCATGATGAGAGCCATCACCAAGACGGCCGATGTACATCCCAGGACGCTTGCGGATATGGTCCAGCGAGCTGAGAGTTTTAATCTTGCTTTCGTCGTAAGTAGCTGAAGATACGTTCATATTATGATAATCCACCAAAGAGAAGGAGAAATTGATAACTCGGCATCTTATTGTATTTCAAGGGAAGACGCAACCCTGTTGAGTGGGGTTGCTGAAGATGGAAGCGTGTTCTCCTGTCGCCGCCCCTTGTCATTCTCCAAAGGTAATTTTCAGTGAAAAATACGGGTCCTGGCCAGAGAATCTCCTGGAATAATATGAATACTGACAAAATCACATCATTCTGATACGTTCACAATCCGGGCAGATCCAGGTTGGTCCATTGCTGATTCCCCACTTATTTTCCTCAAAGCACTCTTTACAGATCATGAATCCACACGGACAACTCCAACAAAATTCTTGCTTCTGTCTACAGCAGTGACAAATATACTCGCCGCATTTCCGTTTTCTATAGCCTCGGGGTCTGATTCCCTCATTATTCATAACACTTCCTGCTTAACCCAGTCACTATAGGCTTTACTTACCAAGGGAATTTCTTGAGCAATTATTTCAGGGGTTTCGTACGGGTGCTCTTGGAGCAATAGTTGCTCAATCAGGGTATAATGCTGAGGGAGAGTTTTTAAGCTGAGGACCAGTTCGCTTGCTGTAGTAACCTTGCCGCGCCATCTATAGATGCTGGTAATGGCCGTTGAGATCTGTGCACAGGCAACCAGCCTGCGCACAAGCAGCAATGTAGCAATTCGTTCAGCATCTTCCTTGCGTTCGATGGTGGTAGTAATAAGAAGGAGATTATTCATTTTATTGTTCTCAGATTAAGGTTTGTTTTGGATGCTTTTCTTTAGCCATCTATTATAATACCTCGTCGGTCGTTGCCAATAAAAGAGAGTTGAACGTTTGAAATTATGATTGGGTGCACTATGTTTTTAGTCGTCGATATCGGCAATTCACACACCGTTACGGGCATGTATGAAAATGATATACTTGTCGGGCAATGGCGCTTGAAGTCTGATGCCAAGAGTACCGCCGATGAATTGGCAATTCGTTATCATACCTTGTTCGGTATGGCAGGAATACACAAAGAGAAAATTCGCGGAATAATAATTGCGAGCGTTGTTCCTACCCTTGAAACGGCATGGGTTGCCTGCTGTCGGAAACATTTTGCCACCCACCTTGAGCATGAAATAATTGTTATTGCCGTCGAGCGTTTAAAAAATCTCATCGCCGTGCAGCTCGATAATCCGCAGGAGGTTGGTGCTGACCGGCTGGTTAATGCCATAGCCGCCTGGAATCTGAAACCATGCAAACAGATTGTCATCGATTTCGGGACCGCTATCACCTTTGACTGTGTAACTGAGAAGTGCGAATATATGGGTGGCGTCATTCTGCCGGGTATTGCTATTTCTCTTGAAGCATTATCAAGTAAAACCGCTAAACTCCCGCATATCGATGTCTCTGATGCTCCGGCTCGGATAATCGGAAAATCGACGATAAAGGCGATGAAAAGCGGTATCCTTTATGGCTACGGTGCGATGATCGACGGCCTGGTATCAGGTATTAAAAAGGAAATGGTTCAATCAAAAGACGATGAATTTCGGGTAGTGGCGACTGGTGGTATGGCTTCATTGATTGCTCCTTTTGCAACTACCATTGACTTGATAGACCCTATGTTGACCCTCATGGGCCTGGCGATCATTTATCGTAAAATAGTGCGCAAATGATGTCCCCACTATCACCTCTACCACTAAAAAAAGGCGACACCATTGGGATAATCGCACCGTCCGGTCGGCTGTCCGACACGAATCTCTTTTTCAGGGGCATCACAGTGCTCCGGGAAATGGGTTTTAATGTCAACTATCCCAGGGATCTCTGGCCTGGCATGGAATATCTTGCAGATAGTGATGAAAATCGCGCTTCCGAATTCAACCGTTTGCTTCGCGCCCCCGAGGTAAAAGCTCTCATTTGTCTGAGGGGTGGTTACGGTTGCCTGAGAATGATCGATAAAATCGACCTTGCCCTGGTAACTGCCCATCCGAAAATGTTAATCGGATTTTCAGACATTACCGTATTGCAAAATTATCTTTATCAAAAAACCGGCTTAATATCTTTACATGGTCCGGTTGTAACTTCGCTTGGAGATGCATCAAAGCCAACGCGGGAACGTTTTTTTCTCTGTCTTACCGGCAGATGGGATGAACCCCTGGAAGGAAAAAAAATCGATGTTCTCCGTAACGGACCGACCTTGACAGCTCCATTAGTCGGAGGCAATATGGCAAGTTTGAACAGTATTCTCGGAACACCCTATGATTTTTCCTGGGATGATAAAATCGTCTTTCTTGAGGATATAAACGAGCCTGCGTATAGAGTTGATCGCATGTTGACTCAACTCGCACTTGCCGGCAAATTTGACAGACTTGCTGGTCTTATTCTCGGTGAATTTTCAGGTCTTTACCCTGACGGCAGTACACAGCATATCAGCTATCTGGAATCCATTTGGAACAGGGTTTTGGAACTTTGTTGTCATGCAGATTTTTCGATCTGGGGCAACTTCCCCTCCGGCCACTGTCAAAAAAACCTAACCTTACCTTTAGGCGCCCTTGCTCGCCTGGAGAGTGAGAAAACGCGCCTCCTTTTTCCGACAGCCCGCACCCGATATGTGATATGATGTTTGACTTGAGCGTGGATACATGCTATAGGAATAACAAGAATGGCGCTTAAGGTCTGTAACATATTCATTAATCTCAACAAAAATAAAAACAATGTCCTCTGAACATATGAAAAATAAATTGAAAAAGGCTATTATTTTTGGGTTGTTCTGCACTTTCTTTTTCTCTTCCGTTCATGCTGCAGATTATTTAACAATTACTACTGACAATGCAAACATCAAGACGGGTCCTGGGAAAAACCACCCTACCTCCATGGAGCTTTTTCAGGGATATCCGCTCAAGGTACTCAGCAAAGAGGGTGAGTGGTATAAAGTAAGTGATTTTGAGGAAGATACCGGCTGGGTGCACCAAAGTATCGTAAAAAAATGTGATACGGTTATCGTAAGTTCTGAGAACAGCATAAATATGCGTTCTGAACCATCGACAAATGGCAGCATTCTAGCTGATGTTGAACGTGGGGTTGTAATGACCAGACTGGGGACTAAAGAAAATTGGACTCAGGTACGTCACAGCAGTGGCACAACTGGCTGGATTTTTAGTCCCCTTCTCTGGCCTTGATGAAGAATATTGGCAATGGTTTTTTCCAAAGCAAGGGGGAGTCGCACTTTCTGCTTGGCTTTGTTGGTAAAGAGCAAAAACCCTTGTTCGAGGGCATGATAAAGCAGATCCCTGGTGATCTCAACATCACTTCGACAATA
Organism: Pseudomonadota bacterium; assembly: GCA_018821785.1. GTDB lineage: Bacteria > Desulfobacterota > Desulfobulbia > Desulfobulbales > Desulfocapsaceae > Desulforhopalus_A. Next base: position 26,522 of record JAHJLI010000201.1, on the reverse strand, counting down.
TCGCTGTATAAGATCTATTCTTCCTTCTTTATACCATTTAAGCGCCTGCAGCCCATCTGCTGTTTTGGCTTTTCCCAAAGTATGTTGGGCAAGACTATTGAGGCTTAATCGGTAACCCAGGTAATTGTGCGTCTCCTCCAGCAGATCAAGGGCAGGAAGACTGTTGAGGTCTATGTTGGTATATGATGACAATACGATGTTATCAAATCGTTTGTTATTGAATCCAACAACCAGTTCAAACGACTGGAGGTGTGTCACAAGGCGATCCATTTCGTGTTCGAGATAGGTGACGCAGTCATTGATTTCCGAATCAAACACCACCCCAACGGAAACACCCATGCGGTGAGCTTGATTCCACCCCCCAACTTCTTCTGCTGAGCGGATTGTTTCAAGATCAAAAACCCCGAATTTCTCAGGCAAAGCTGCCAGTCCCTGCGATTTTTGCTGATGAAAGAGTTGCAGATTTTTACTTGTTTGGCTTGGTGTTTTCTTGAGGGGCCGAGACTCCCCAATTATATTTGGGTTGTTTTTGGTTTTTCGAAGCAGTGTCTTGAGAAGAAAAAGGCAGGCTTGCTTGTCGATAGGTCTGTTGCCGGAACCACATTTCGGTGAATGAACGCAGGAAGGGCAGCCGGTATCACAGGTGCAGGATATGACAGTCTGCTGGGATTGCAAGAGAAGGGCATCAATTTTCTGGAATGCCTCCCTTGCCAGTCCTACCCCTCCAGGGTAGCCGTCATAGATAAAAATTGAGGCATTTTCGGTCTGCTCATGGAAGGGACAGGAAATGCCGCCGATATCGTTTCTGTCGCAAAGAACCAATAGCGGGAAGAGGGCTATCATGACATGTTCCAGGGCGTGAATCGCCCCCATGAAATGGTATTTTTCCTGCTCTAACACCTCAACCACCTGCTGTGGAATATCAACCCACAAACCTTCGCTTTCGATGATCTGCTCCGGCAAGTCGAGGGCTACTGTGGCAATCAGTTTTTGAGTGTGATTGTTGCGTTTCTGGTATCCGGTAACTTTTTCCGTGACCTTCACCCTGCCGAAAAAAACCTGGACACCGTAGCTCTTCTTTTGCTCAAGTACTTCCAAAATTTCGGTCCGTTTCTCGGTCATCGGTCGGGTAAAATATTTGGGTGTTTCGCGGCGTGCCAGAACTTCGTTACCCTGTAGATCTAATTTTTCAATAACCCATGTGGTCGATCGATGCAGATAGATTGCCCCGGGATGACACTCCTTCAAGCCTCGCCCAATATCAATCTCACCAATTATTTCACCGTTTCCCCCATCGATTATGGCCATTTGCGTTCCACCACCACGCAGGCTGATATAGCGATGTGGATATTTTCGAGAGGAAATCCACTGGTCGCCGGATGCGGTTTGGAGGAGAGATCCAGATTGCCAAAGGTTTATAACACTCTCTCTGATCGCCTGATTTTGCAGAAGATATTCCGAAGATGACAAAGGCATTTCGGCAGCGCAGCAATGAAGATGTTGTTCCATGATTGACACATTCATCGGATTTAAAACAGCCGCCTCAGGAGATCTGGTAAAAAAATCCTTCGGGTGTCTCATAAAATGCTGATCCAAGGCGTCTTCCTGGCCAATGAGAATGGTCACTGAATTTCTCATCCCTCTACCTACCCGCCCTCCCCGTTGCAAGGTTGCCATGATAGAACCTGGATATCCCACCAGAATACACAAATCCAAGTCACCAATATCGATACCGAGTTCAAGAGCTGAGGTTGAGATGACTCCCAGCAGTTGACCAGAAAAGAGCATTTGTTCTATCTCGCGGCGTTCTTCCGGCAAAAAACCGGCTCGATATGCGCTCAGATTTGCGGCAAGTTCTCCTAGTCGCGGTGCCGTCCACAGGTTGATAAGTTCGGTCATTTTCCTGGACTGGGTATAAACAATGGTTCGCAATCCACGTTTTATCGCCGCTTCCAGCAACTGACTTGCTGTATAGGCGGCGCTGTCCCAGGGATTAACAAAGAGCATGCTTCTTTCGGCCCTGGGAGCTCCGGATTCAGAGATGACCGAAACTGGTTTTGCAAGCAGTTGTCTGCCTAATTCCGCAGGATTACCAATAGTTGCTGAAAGCAGAATAAAAGTCGGAGATCCTCCGTAATGGGCGGCAAGACGCAATAATCTGCGAATCACCCAGGCCATGTGGCTGCCAAGAACACCACGATAACTATGGACTTCATCGATAACGATATAACGCAGGTTGCCAAAAAATGTTCGCCAGTTTTGATGATATGGCAACATGGACAAGTGGAGCATCTCAGGGTTGGTGAGAAGCACCCGAGGATGATGATCGCGAATTTTTCTTCTTTTATAGCCCGAAGTATCTCCGTCAAAAAGGGAGGCAAAATATTTATGCTTTTCTTGAATTTCTTCGGGGAGATGTGAAAACAATTTCATTAATATATTGTACTGATCATGAGCCAGGGCCTTGAGAGGAAAGAGATACAAAGAATATCCAGGGGTGTCGCTGAACAGGTCGTTTAATACCGGAAGATTGTAGATAACGCTCTTGCCGGATGCTGTAGGGGTGGCAACAACTACGTCTAACCCACGCAAAATGCTTTCAATTGCCTGGCTTTGATGAGTGTAGAGCTGTTGTATCCCTAGGCCGGCAAGACATTTTTTAAGTGTTGGGACCAGTGGTGGAAAATCCCGGGCATATTCTGCGTCCTTTTTGCTATAGGACTTGTGGCATACAACCTGAGGGCCGAATTTCGGGGAATTTTTTAGGGAGGCTATATATTCAGATACATCGGAAATCATAGCTGCAATTTGGTGTCCACACTCTGGAGTGTGTTGCTATAAAATGTTGCTTAAAGAGCGGAGAATGTATACTTTGCGCAGGCCATTCTTGTTCCTGCCGGTTCACTCTTGTTATCTGTCAAAGGCACGCAAGCAGAAAACCGACTATCGTCAATCCATTAATTTTTCTATGCAGCCATGACATCCATTGCCACTCTTGGCCCAGTCGGTTCAGACAGTTATCAGGCTGCAAGCCTGTATTTACCAGGTGCTGAGCTTTTGCTCTTTAAGCGCATCGCCGATGTACTCACCGCCTTTTTTGAAGGCAAGGCACAACATGCAATTATCCCTGTGTATAACACGCGCGAGGGAGAGGTAAAAGACTATTTCAGGCTGGTCTCTAAAATGGAGCATTGTTTTTGGATCGACAATGTTGTTCTACCTATTCATCTCTCTATGGGAACTCTTGCTCGTCCATCCACTAAGGGGGGAGCGATTACTACGATTGTCGGTAGAAGTTCGGTTTTTCGGCAATGTGATGAATATATTGATGAGAACTATCCCGATGCCACCCTTATGGCTGTTCACGATATTGAGGCAGCGATGGTCGCAATTCGGGAGGAAAAAAAGCAAGACCATGCCATAATCGATTCAGAGGAGATTGTTTTAAAACATGGATTTAACCTTGTTGCTAGAGAAGTGGTGTCGCACAACCGGACGAGGTTTGCTGTCGTCGGTCGGAATCTGGCATCTGTTACCGGTTATGATGCGACGGCAGTAATTACCCGTCCCTTGCGTGATCGGGTGGGCATGCTCGCCGACATCCTTGGAGAATTTACCAGACGGGGAATCAATATTCTTGATCTGCAATCGGAAAATGATATTAAAACCCAGAAACTTCAGATCTATGTCGAGGTAGAGGGCCACCTGCATGATCAACTTTTAAAAAGCGCACTGCAAACTATTGAATCGGTGGTCATTCAAGAAGAAGGGTCGCTCAAGGTCCTCGGATCTTTTCCCCGTGTAGAAATGCGGGTCAAGAAAGTCAAAGCTTTTGGTTTTATCGGCAGTGGCGATATGAGCAAGTGGTTTGCGGAGAGGCTACAGAATGAAGGATATAAAACCTTTTTGAGTGGACGAACCACGGCACTTGTGCCGGAAGAGATGATCAATACAGTAGATGTCGTCATCGTTTGTGTTCCGATTTCAGTAACTTCCAAAACTATCAAAAAATATGGTCCCCTACTTCGCGATGGCCAAGCCTTGATTATTCTTGCCGGCGAATCAGAAAATACCATCAAGGCATCGCTTGAAGCCACCAGCCAAGGTGTCGAGGTGATGTTCGTTCACAACCTTTGGGGCCCCCAAGCTCTCACAATGAAGGACAAAAATGCGGCAGTGGTCAGAACCCATCGGAGCGGTTCTTTTTGTAGTGAATTCGAAGCTTTTCTCTATAAACACGGCGCCGATATCTATCATGACAGTGCCACAAAACATGATTTGCTCATGGGTATCGGGCAAAAGCTCCCCACCACCATTTCAGTTGCCTTGGCGAAAACCTTACGAGAATTTAACATCGACTGCGATGATATCGGCAGCCACTCGACTCTCACTTCCCTTTATGGGATCTTGGCAATGGCTCGTATCCACAACCAAAACCCGCGTACGTATGCGGAGATCATGGCGACTAGTGGAGAGGGTAGAAAGATAGTACAGGCTTTTGCCGCCAATATACTGCAACTCATTGACCTTGCAGAACAAGGCAATATCACGAAACTCACAGATATAATGGAAGAGAATAAAAAATTCATGCCCCCTACCTTTCTCCAATCGCGGATGAAACAAGCAAAGGCCGTTGATGAGGTCATGAGTAACCCCAGCATGAAGGTCTGAGATAACGGTTGTAATTTCATGCACTGCAATTATAATTGGCTTCGAAGATCGCTTTCTCTCCTGGTCACCATTACCGTCCAGTACAGACTACATGAAGATTTCTGTGCCGAACGGCTTTAATTTTTTAAGGAGTTGCTGAATGGTTCGAAATTTAAGTTTTCTTGATGAGGAAAAAACATGTCCTCATTGTAAGGGCACATTGTCCTGCTGTGAAGCACCACCAATTCATGTAGGCGATGGGCTGGGTTGGGGTTCGGAAGTTATGTTTATCTGTTTAAATGATGGCTGTTCATTGTTTTTAAGAGGTTGGGACCAGATCGAAACCAAATACGGACACCACGCATCCTATCGATACATGGAGTTGCCGGGGAGCCCTGAAGGAAACTTGATGATGGTCGGCAATGCCGATGCATTCAAGGCCTGTGTTATCGATAAAGAAGTGCTTTTGGCGCAGAACGAACGCTATTACAAGGAAAAAGAGGCTATTGAGGGGCTGAAAACCTGTTTGGAGAAAAACGACCCGAAACCGGTAATGACCCTGTTGCTTGATGAGGCTGCGAACAAGAGCGATCGACTCCTGGCCATGGAGTATCTCAAGAAGCTAAACGATGTTCAATGCATCGATCCCCTCAGAAATCATCGTTTCAGAGATCCGGCGATGGAGTTTGCCGTGAAACAGGTCCTTGAAACTATCTTGAAAGAGAATTTTAAAAAAGAGTGCCCGCATTGTATGGAAATCATCAAGGCACAGGCTAAAAAATGCATGTTCTGCAAAGAAAACCTGTAATTATTTTGCACTTGCAAAACATTTCTCTAACGGGTATACAAGACAGGCTTTTCAGAACAATACCTAGTTAATGTGGTGGGCGTAGCTCAATTGGTTAGAGCACCTGGTTGTGGCCCAGGAGGCCGTGGGTTCAAGTCCCATCGCTCACCCCACATATAGAACAAAAGGGGCGGCATTTTGCCGCCCCTTTTGTTTTTAATACTCAACAATTATTTCCAACCTCCAATTGCCCAAGAGTAGCTTTTTACTTAAAGATTCTTTAAAGTAATTACCTTTTGCAGGTATCTTGTACATTCTCTAGCCATATTAAAATCATCCGCCGCCCATGCAATCTTTAGCCAAATTGGACCATCCGGAAATTTGTTCGCTTCTGCTCATACCACCTCGTGATTATAACGGGAGATGTCCGGCAAACGCTGAAGACATTAGTTTCACGATCAGTGAAGGCGTACTCTTGACCTGCAGATTCTATCTTTCGAATCCGGAAGCCCCTGCTGTCATTTATTTTCATGGTGGCGGGGAGTCCTCTGACTCATTTGATGCGGAAGCTGAAGCTTTCACCCAGGAAGGGATCAATGTGTTTCTTGCATCCCATAGAGGATTTGGCAAGAGTACCGGTACTGCTTCCATGTCGACTTTGCTTGCCGATGCCGGGCTGCAGTTTTCTCTGGCTATTGAATGGCTTGCAGCAAAAAAATATTCTGGTGCGATTATTGTCATGGGACGGTCTCTCGGTTCCGTCTGCGCTCTTGATGTAGTTAATAACAATCCCGACTCGATAAAGGCAATGATCCTCGAAAGCGCATTTTGTGATACACTTCCACTCCTTACGGCAATTGGAGCGGAAAAGTCAGCAGAGGAAATTTCCGAGGAGGATGGGTTTAATAATTTGCATAAAATTGCTAAGATCAAGGTCCCTACCCTACTCTTCCACGGTTCCAAAGACGTTTTGGTGCCTATCCCCCAAGTCGAAAAGCTACAGGCCGCTTCCGGAGCAAAAAACAAACAGTTTCTGATTATTCCCGGTGCGAAACACGATACTGTTTCACAGGTTGGCGGTGGTTTGTATTTCAAGACGATAAAGGGGTTTATCGACACAATTTGCGGCATCAATACCTGGCGCCAGCGGCGGAGAAAATTCAAAACTGACCCGGATGGAGCGAATTCATGAAAAGAGAAAACTATCTTTCATGGGATGAATATTTTATGGCAGTTGCTCTTTTGTCAGCACAGAGAAGCAAGGACCCCAATACCCAGGTTGGCGCTTGTGTGGCAAACGATCAAAACAAAATTGTCGGTGTTGGTTATAATGGTTTCCCGTGGGGATGTTCCGATGATGAGTTGCCTTGGGAAAGACAAGGAAAGTTTCTTGATACCAAATATCCTTATGTCTGCCACGCGGAACTCAATGCGGTCTTAAATTCCATATCAACCGATTTAAGAAACTGTCGGATTTACGTTGGACTCTTTCCGTGCAATGAGTGTACAAAGGTCATTATCCAGGCTGGTATCAGTGAGATAATTTATCTCTCCGATAAGTACAGCAACACCGATCAAGTCAAGGCGGCAAAAATAATGTTGGATAAATGCCCGCGAATCACTTACAGGCGGCTGGAAACAAAACTTGAGAGCCTCTTAGTGAGTTTTATTCCTCCTGAACACTGAACGTGACACACATCCAGCATTATTAAACAACCAAGGAATTATCCTATTTCACTCTCTTGAGCATTGAAATCTTCTTGCCTGCATTGAGAGGAACTGCCTGCTTTTCCCCAAAATCAACTGCCTGCAAAAACCGTTCTTCACCTCCCATGGTGAAGATTTCCTGTCCACTCATTTGTTCCGACCGCAAGGTCCAAGTTATCTTCTGCAAGGGAACAGAAAGCAGGGTGAGATGCACATGCCACCACTCATCTTTCCTGCTGCTGTCTCGCTCAACCTCATTCACATAGGCATAAAAGAGCATTTTCGGTTCTTTTGCGGCGATAAGAACAACATCACCAACGTTGGTGGTTTTTTTCAGGGCAACCAGCTGTTTCAACTCCTCAACAATCTTTTTCATTTATAATTCCGTGTGGTTCAATGGTAATTTGAAATATGGGTGATTACATCAATAACTATCATTTCCGGAGTGTAATAGCTGCGGGTGAAGCTAGCATCATACATCTTTGCCCCATCGAGCACAGGCGTGAGAATCTTATTGAAGATTACCTGGGCTTTTATTGATAACTCACGGTCTTCAATTGCCATGAGTGTCCCCATCGTATTTAAACCAATTTTTAGTATCTCGATAAGCTGCACATTGTTACTATAGATAACCCAATTGTTTTCCCCTTCCAACCCCGGAGTGATCTTTTTTATCGAGTCAATATCAAGAAGAGAAAGACCACGGTTATTTGTATCTATGATTTTTTGCAAAAATGTTTCGCTATTGCCAAGGAAAAATAATTCCCCAAAAAACCCATAGAGAGGAACAAGACCATCCTGCGGCGATTGACTCCAATAGACATATTCGGCAGGTCCATACTCCCCGGTTTCAAAAGGAATTTTAAAGATATCGAGAATCTCTTTCAATATTGCCTTGAGGGTATCTTTGTCGCTAATACGAATAAATATCATTGCAAGTGGCAAGGGTAAAGAACTACTCTCGGCAGCCGGCTCAGCGACGACAATTACCTCCTTGCTGAACATGGCTTGATAATCAAATTCTTTGCCGGTGATAGCCTCCAGACGGGCAACAATATCAGTATCATCCGACCATCCCTCACCCCCTGTCAAGGTTGAGGGCAAAAAACCCTCAAGATTAAAGGCGTTTGACCAGAGATAGAACATGGGAGATGGTGTCGTCAATGAGAGTCGGGAAGGTTTTGTGGCTCGGATAGCGTGTTGATCTCGCATCACATCGCTGACATTTCCATCAGGGACATAACGAAAGAGTATCTTTTCCTTAATTGCCGATTGATGTTTTTTTGCACTGTAACCTAGGCCGATTAATCCTTGCAGCGAAGACCATTTTCCTGCGAAAAAAGGTGTGTCGAAAAAGTCATAGTCGGCGAACAGCGCAGGCAGATATTCTCCAGCATTTTTTAACGGCAAGGCTAACAAACTGTCCGGAGCAGGAAAACTATTTTTTACAGCAAGGAACTCAGCATTGCCTGAAAACGATGGCTGCTCGCCATCAAAGGTGTCAATGCACAGCCGTAATTGTCTTTCATTTTGGCTCATTACAAAAACACCTTCGATTTTCACCAGAGAAAAAGTCTGCCCATCCTGGACAATCCTCATTATTCGGTGCCGACCGTATTGGCCGCTGGAAAAGGACGCAATCCCTGATGAGCCTTGATAGGCAGCAGCCAGCATTTCAATCACCTTTGCCGGATGATTCGGTTCTGCAATAAGCACCAGGTTTTCTTGTAAGAAATCACTTTTATTCAGAGGAGACAGTGAATTATCAAAAGGAAGCAACACCGCTAGAGCGAATCGTTTTTCGCAAAGTTCTTTAATTAATTTGTTGGTTTGGATGAATTTGACCGCTATGGCGAAATTGTTAATAACGGCAATGACCTCGTCCCCCTCACCAATTTCTTTTGCAACTTCTGCGAAGTCAATCGATTCAATTTTTTTTCCGAGCGATGAGGTGGAGAATTTTTTAAAGATTTCATATCCTTTACGCTGCTCAAAATAGACTAGGGCAGTTTTTGGAATAAATCTTGTCATGTCTCCAGGCTCATCAATCTGAATACGCATCACCAGGAGGTAGGTAACCACCAGCAAAATTGAGGCAGCAGTGACAAAATTATTACTCTTCAAGGGATCGGTTCCGTGGTCATCACTTACCAACTATTGGTCTGTTCTGCAGAATTGCACAGCCTCGGATACGTGAATTGATTGAATGGCCGACGACTGGTTCATGTCGGCAAGGGTTCTGGCAATTTTAAGGATGCGATGATATGCCCTCGCTGAAAGTCCTAATCTGTTAACACTTTTCTCAAGAATCTGTGCCGATGCCGCATCCAAAACACAATGCTTCTCCAGAAGTTTGGTGTTCATTTGACTGTTGCAGTATACGCCTCGGTCTTCGGCGAACCTTTTTTCCTGGAAAGAACGAATCTGGTCGACACGAGCTTTGATCTCTTTCGAACTCTCACCTTTGCTAGTACTGCTCATTTCACCATAATCAAGACCGGCCACCTCAAGATGCATATCAATCCTGTCAATAAGAGGCCCGGAAATCTTCCCGGTATAGCGCTTGATCTCCGCTTCGTTGCAGTTGCAGCTGTTGCGACTGTCGCCAAAAAACCCACAGGGACATGGATTCATTGCCGCAATAAGGGTGAATCGTGCCGGAAAAGTCAAAGTCATATTGGCCCTGGCTATAGTCACTTCGCCATCTTCGAGGGGTTGGCGAAGGACTTCCAGGACATGTTTTTTAAATTCAGGCAGTTCGTCAAGAAAGAGAACCCCGTTATGGGCTAGAGAAACCTCTCCTGGTTGCGGAATACTTCCACCCCCGATAAGACCGGCATCGGAGATAGTATGGTGGGGAGCCCGAAAAGGGCGGGTGGTGAAAACAGTGTTTTTCTCAGAGCTTTGCGCGGTCACGCTGTAAATTCTCGTGGTTTCAATTATTTCTTCAATGGTCATCGGTGGCAAAATGGTTGGGAATCTCCTTGCCAGCATGGTTTTTCCCGAACCGGGTGGACCCTTTAAAAGGATATTGTGTCCCCCCGAGGCAGCCACCTCCAGAGCACGCTTGACATGATGCTGACCCTTAATATCTGAAAAATCAACTTGATAGGAGGTAACACTCACCATTGTCCTGAGATCTTTCCGACAAAAGGGTGCGATACACTCCATCCCTGCTAAAAACTCAACAGCCTGGGGCAAGGAGCTGACGGGTATGATATCAATGCCTTCCGGTGCTATGTGCGCCTCTTCAATGTTTTCCTGGGGAATCAGAATTCCCGTGAGACCTTGCTCGCGTGCGGCGAGAATCATCGGAAGTACACCGCCTACTCGGTGCACCCCTCCGTCGAGAGACAACTCGCCAACTACGCAATAATGTCCTACCCTCTGCCTTTTAAGGGTTTCTGTTGCCTCGAGAATACCTATAGCGATAGGCAGATCGAACCCGGCACCCTCCTTTTTGATATCTGCCGGCGCAAGGTTGACGGTAATGCGTTTGTTCGGAAACTGATAGCCGCAATTCTTAATTGCAGCTTTTACTCGGTCTTTACTTTCCCTGACAGAACTGTCGGGCAAGCCTACCGTCGAAAATGTCGGAAGGCCGTTTGCGACATCGACCTCCACCTGGATCAACCAGCCGTGAATACCGAGTACAGAACAACTGGTAATGATTGCAAGCATAGCGAATATAATATTATGAAACTAATATGTTAACATTCAGGCCAGATATTTTTTTTATAAAATTTCTGCATTTCTTCGGTATAGGCGCCATTTTTTTTAGAGTAGATATATAATGGCGCAAGAACCCTGGCACCAACCCCACCGTTTTTGCTGCATTCAATAAGAACCAGTCGAGCGTTGTTAATCGTCTGCGGATAACTGTAGACAAATTGCAGTCTTTTTAATTCTAGTCGATGCTTGCCAAGCAAACTGATAAATACACCAATCTGTCCGGCAGGATAAATGAAATATACAGCGCCCTTATTCCTGACTGCCAAGGTTGAGGCGAAAAGGAAGTCATCCAGAGTTGCAAGAATCTGGTGGCGGGCAAAACGGGCCTCATCGTTGATACTTTGCCGACCCGATCCGTGTCCATAAAACGGCGGATTACAGACGATAGTGTCAAAAGATTCAGGCGCGACATGGGATGCAAGGTTTTTAATATCTCCCTCGACAATCCGGCCGCCCCCCTCAAAGGCGTTGGCTTGCAGGTTTTTCTTTGCCAGACTTACGAGATCGTGTTGAACTTCAACTCCGACTATGTCACGTATCCTTTTTCCCCATCGATAAAGAAGAATCAGCATGATGATACCGCAGCCGGTACCCAGGTCAAGAATCCGGTCTTTTTCCCGGACAACCATAAAATGAGGAAGAAGCACTGAATCAGCCGAGAAACGATAACCTTTAGTTGCCTGAAAACATGTCAATTCACCATCGAAGAGACTGTCGTGCGATTCCTTTTCCTCTGTTTCGTCTGCTGCAGTATTAACCGATGCCAAAAATCACCCCAAGACAAAAAGGACAATGGCTTTTGCAAAAAAAAGCGAGCCTGTTGCTTTATTGTTTGAAATTGAATGTATAACGCCTGGTGAAAATGTAAATCAATTTTTCTTTGTGAAGATTTTCTGATTACTTGCTGAAAATCTAGCAGTGATGACTATCATATCCGGAGACATTTACCTTCGCTGTGTCAGCCTCTGCGTTTTGACTGAAGCCTCCGGCAAAAGTAGATGACGAATACGTTTGAAAGTATTAAGTTTGCCGGGAAGTTGAAAGCCCTTATCCGTATAGAAGCATAGATCTGGCAATAATTTCTGAGGAGAGAAGGATGTTTGAAATTTTCATAAAGACCCACTTCGCTGGTGCGCACCATCTGAGAGATTATCCAGGTGATTGCGAGAAGCCCCACGGCCATAACTGGAAAGTTGAGGTTGCTGTCCGCGCCACAGAGCTTGACCAGTGCGGGATGGGCATTGATTTTAAAGTGTTGAAAAAAATTGTCGGTGCAGCGGTTGATATATTGGACCATAACGATCTTAACACCCTCCCCTATTTTCAGGACAAAAATCCGTCCTCGGAACATATTGCCCGTTTTATCTTTGACGAGATCCGGCCCCAGCTTACAAGCGACCGATACTCTCTTTACAGTGTCACCGTTCTCGAAACGGATAGTCAGGGACTGACTTATTATGGAAATCAGAACTGAGGTGTATTTAAACGATATGAATAACTTGGCTGATATCAGGCTGTGTATCATTGGACTTGGCTATGTTGGCCTGCCTCTTGCTGTTGAATTCGGGAAGAAATTTCCAACAATTGGTTTTGATCTGAACGTTGCTCGGATTGAAGAACTCCGCCAAGGCAGTGACTCCACGCTTGAGGTCTCGGACGAGGAACTTGGTGCTGTAAAGCTTCTCCAATTCACTGCCGACATTCGAGAAATTGGCGACAGGAATGTATACATAGTCGCCGTTCCAACGCCGATCGACGCCGCAAAACGTCCTGATTTCAGTCCACTCGAGGGGGCATCACGAACCGTTGCAGGGGTCCTGAAACCCGGTGATCTGGTGGTTTTCGAATCGACGGTTTATCCGGGGGCAACTGAAGAGGTCTGCGTGCCGCTGCTGGAAAAGGGATCCGGCCTTATATACAATAAAGATTTTTTCTGCGGCTACAGTCCTGAGAGAATAAACCCTGGGGATAAATTACACCGATTGCCCTCCATCGTCAAAATCACCTCGGGGTCCACTCCGGAAACTGCGAAACTGGTCGATGATTTGTATAAATCAATCATCACTGCCGGAACCTTTCCCGCGAGCAGTATAAAAGTTGCAGAAGCGGCAAAGGTAATAGAAAACACCCAGCGCGATGTCAACATCGCGCTGATCAACGAATTGGCTCTCATCTTTGACAAACTTGATATTAACACCAGTGAAGTGCTGGCGGCGTCCGGTACTAAATGGAACTTTCTGCCTTTTCGTCCGGGTCTGGTCGGAGGCCATTGTATCGGTGTTGACCCCTACTATCTCACCCACAAAGCCCAGGAAGTCGGTTACCATCCCAATATGATTCTCGCCGGTCGGAGGCTCAACGACAATATGGGTCATTACATTGCCTCCACGGTCATAAAAAAAATGGTTAAAAAAGGTATAGATGCGGCCAATTCCCGTATCCTGGTGATGGGACTCACCTTTAAAGAAAACTGCCCTGATCTTCGTAATACCAAAGTCACGGATATAATTTCCGAGTTTATTGATTACGGTATTGCCGTTGATGTATACGATCCTTGGGCCAATCCTCTTGAAGCCCTGAAAGAATATGGACTAACACTCGTGCAGGAACTTCGACAGAATACTTACAGCGCTGTTGTAGTAGCTGTTGCCCATAGACAATTCACCGAACTTTCCATTGTCGACCTGCGAAGCTTTTGTAAAAAAATCTCAGTTATTTACGATGTAAAAAGTCTTTATCCGCGTGATCAGGTTGATGGTAGTCTTTAGCCGAATGGATGATGGGAATTGATTATGCCGAAAATTATTCCTGTTGAAAAGGCGATTGGGAAGGTTCTGCCCCACGATATTACCGAAATCGTTGGGAACGAAAAAAAAGGAGCCGCTTTTAAAAAAGGTCACATTATTCGTCCGGAGGATATTGCCTATCTCAAACGCTTGGGTAAAGACAATATTTTTGTCCTTTCCCTGGATGCATCGGAGATACATGAAAATGAAGCCGCGATTATATTAGCTCGCGCTCTTGCCGGAAAGGAAATTGATTATTCAACCATTCCGGTTGAGGGAAAAATTGCATTAAAAGCAGGTATTGATGGTCTTCTCCGCATAAACAAGGAATCACTTCTGCAATTTAACATGCTTGGAGAGGTTATGTGTGCAACGCTTCACGACAATACCCCGGTAAAAAAGGGGGAGACCGTTGCCGCGACACGTCTCATTCCTCTCATCACCACCCGTAAGCTTATCGCCGAAGCGGAAAGAATTGCCATGGCCGGGAGTCCTGTGGTTGAGGTTCTTTCTCTTAAAAAGGCAAAAATCGGCCTGGTTATCACCGGCAATGAAGTGTTTTACGGTAGAATAAAGGATAAATTCGAAGAAGTGCTACGGGCAAAAGCCAAGGCGCTTGGCTCCGAAATACTCTTGGTACGATTTGCTCCCGACGATAAACAGACTATTGCCAGTGAGATCCATTACTGTGCCCAACAAGGTGCCGACCTCATTGTCACTAGTGGAGGGATGTCGGTTGACCCTGATGACGTCACCAGAGAAAGTATCATGATGGCAGGAGCAAGAGATGTGATATATGGCACCCCGGTCCTCCCAGGGGCGATGTTTCTCTCCGGAACCATTGATAACCGACCTGTTCTTGGACTTCCGGCCTGTGGGATGTTCCATAAAATTACGGTCTTGGATCTGCTGCTTCCAAGAATTCTCAGTGGAGAAAAAATCGGCAGGCTTGATATCGCCGAAATGGGGCATGGAGGCTTGTGTCGCAATTGCCCGACTTGTAGTTATCCGGTTTGTAATTTTGGCAAATAATCCAGTTAGAACTCATCTAAGTATTTTTTTATTCAAGAGATTAACTGCGACAACCGCCGCCTTTTCCGAGGCTCCGTTGGTGCCGAGCCTTGCTTTGACATCCCGTAGCGCTTTCTTCATCTCCTGCCTTTTCCCCGGCTGTAACAGAATTGCCATCAACTCATCGGCGATTTTTTTTGGAGTTACTTCTGATTGCAGCAGTTCGGGTACGGCACGGTAGCCTGCGATCAGATTGACGAGGGAAAAATATTTGAGATTTACAAGCAATCTGCCCAAAAAATATGTGAGTGGCGAAAGTTTATAAGCGACGATCATAGGCACTTCCAGTATAGCCAGTTCAAGGGTTACTGTTCCGGATGCTGCGACGACGACCGCACAAGCAGCCATCATATTGTATCTTTCTTCTTTGATAATACGAATATCGAGGTGTTTTCTTGCCTCCGCGATTCCCGCCTCTTCAAGGTCAAAAGTAGTAATGGTGGAAGCCTGTGGAACAAGAAACACCAGCTTTTCTGACGTTGCACTCTGGAGAATTCGACCAGCCTCAAGAAAACCAGGTAAAAGTGACGAGATCTCACGTTTTCGACTGCCGGGGAAAAGACCAATGCATCTGGTATCCAAAGAAATTTGATGCTCTGTACAAAATTGTTCTTTGCCAGCTGAAGTTACCACCGTGTCCAGCAAAGGGTGACCGACATATTCAGCATTGACACCCCGTCGATGGAAAAATTCTTCTTCAAAGGGGAGGATGACACCGATCTTGTCGACACGGTCGCGGAGTGTTTTGACCCGACCCGACCTCCAGGCCCAAACCTGAGGGCTGATGTAATAGAAAACAGGAATGCCAAGGTATTTGGCTTTTTTGGCCAGGAACAAATTAAAATCAGGCAGATCGATGAGTATGAGGAGATCTGGGCGGTGTGTTATCAGTCTCTTACGAAGAACCCTTTGAGCCGAAATGATATCTTTTATATGTGAAAAGACTTCTATGATGCCGACAACCGACACCTTGGCCGCATCATAGAGAATATCGACCCCAACTGATGCCAGCTCTGCACCTCCCATGCCGCATACTTCCATGTCGGAAATCTTCGAACGTAAGGCTCTAACAAGATTTGCGCCATGGAGATCACCGGAAGCTTCACCGGTGACAATCATGATACGAGATGTCATGCTTTTTGGTTACCCATCACCATTTTGAACAAATCAAGGCTTTGCAGCTCTTTGATTTGCGCCATCACTTGCAGGGCAACCGCCAGGGCACGGCGGCCTTCTATACCGGAAACTGCGGGAATGGTTCGCTCTCGGACGTGATGTATGAAGGAGATTACCTCGCTTTTCAGCGCATCTCCATCGGAAAACGATTGCAGCTTAACGATCTGCTTGGGCATACCGTTTTCACGTTGTTCGTCGGAGAGATGAATGGTCATCATCCGTTTGTTGCCAAAATCGACATTTATATAGGATCCCGGCTGGAAAATGCGCATTTTGCGGACATTGGTTCGGGAAATTCTGCTCACCGTGACATTGGCGGTGGCGCCATTTTCGAAGATCAACCGGGCATTGGCAATGTCGGTGTTGGTGGTCACCACTGGAGCACCAACCGTGTGAATGGTTTTTATCGGTGATTTGACAATATTAAGGATGATGTCGATGTCATGAATCATCAGGTCGAGAACCACATCGACATCAACCCCCCTGTTCTTGAAAGTGGCGATCCTGTTGCTCTCAATAAAAACTGGAGTGGTAAGAAAGGGCTCCATGGCTTGGACTGCAGGGTTAAAGCGCTCAAGGTGGCCGATTTGCAGGACCAACTGGCGATTTTTTGCCTTGGCAATCAATTCGTCAGCTTCCTCCAGGGTAACAGTCATCGGCTTTTCCAGGAGAACATCGATTCCACGATCCAGACACTCGCCGGCAACTTGACAATGGTAGGAAGTGGGGACTACGACCGAAACAGCATCAACCAGCGGCAGAAGCTCGTGGTAATCAACAAAAGATTGGCAATTGCATTCCCCAGCCACCTTTTGCCCTTGTTGAGCATCAAGGTCTGCTACTCCGACTAGTGTAACGTTTTCTAAAGCAGCATATTTTTGGGCGTGGAAACGGCCAAGATAGCCAACACCGATTACTCCAACCTTAATGTTTTTCATACCGCTGTGAGCTATATATAAAGTGACGCTGGATTAAAGTGGTTTTTCAGTCCAGCAGTGAACAATAGATGGAGTCGCTTAAATACCCAGGTATGCTTTCTGAATATCCTGATTGTCGAGGAGCTCCTGGGCGTTGCCGGCAAGAGTGATTTCTCCATTTTCCATGACATAGCCTCGGTCGGCGATATGCAGTGCTTGATTGGCGTTTTGCTCAACGAGGAAAATGGTGGTATTGTTTTCCTCGTTTATCTGTTTGATGATTTCGAAGATCTGCTTAATCACAAGAGGTGCAAGTCCCATAGAAGGTTCATCTAGCAGAAGCAACTTTGGCTTTGCCATGAGCGCCCGAGACATGGCTAACATCTGCTGTTCCCCGCCACTGAGATTGCCTCCATCTTGGTTTCTTCTTTCAGCCAGGATGGGAAAAAGGGAAAAAACATATTCCATGTCTTTTTTTATCCCCTCCTTATCCTTTCTTAAAAAAGCACCCATATCGAGATTTTCCTTAACGGTGAGTTGCGGAAAAATATGGCGTCCTTCTGGTACCTGGCAAATACCGAGACCGACTATTGCATCGGGGGCCATCTCCTGGATTTCTCTATCTTGAAAGGTTATCAATCCGGATCGGCAAGGAACGACTCCACAGATAGTCATCAGGGTGGTGGTCTTTCCCGCACCATTGGCGCCTATAAGAGTAATAATCTCCCCTGCCACAATCTCCAGGGATACATTTTTAATGGCCAGCTTATTGCCATAACCCGACTGCACTTTCTCTAACTTAAGCATCGACCTCCTCCCCCAGATACGCCTTTATAACTGCGGGATTTTCACGAATTTCCAGGGGAGTTCCCTGAGCAATTTTTTTACCGTAATCCATAACAAAGATACGATCCGAGAGACTCATCACCAGTTTCATATCATGCTCGATAAGAAGAATGGCTTGCCCTTCCATGGAAATCTGTTTGATCAGATGTTCCAAGGACTGCGTTTCCTGTGGATTCATGCCTGCCGCCGGTTCATCAAGAAGTAACAACAAAGGTTCCGTGGCCAGAGCTCGCGCTATTTCCAGGCGGCGCTGAGCGCCATATGGAAGATTGTCGGCAAATTCATCGGCGAAGTCAGCCATTCCGACTTTTTCAAGTATAGCATAACTCGACTGGAGAATATCCTGCTCCTCCTGCAAGGTTGCCTTGGTTCTGAAAATTGCTCCGAAAATAAAGGCCTTGGTTCTACAGTGCCGACCAATCATGACATTTTCCAGTACGGTCATCTTGGAAAAGAGTCGAATATTCTGAAAAGTTCTAGCAAGTCCTTTCTCGGTTACCTGGTTGGGTTTCAGACCATTGAGGGAAATTTTCTTCTTGCCACCTGGCGGAGTCAACCAAATATTGCCTTCAGTTGGTGTATATATACCGGTTATGCAATTAAAAAATGTTGTTTTTCCTGCACCGTTCGGGCCGATCAGGGCAACTATTTCCCCACTGGTGACATCAAGATCAAGGGAATTCAAGGCACGAATCCCGCCAAAATCCATAGTCAGACCACGTACGTCGAGAATAGGCTGTTTTGTCATTTGCTTAATGAGTTCGTTGTTTTTTTCTTAAAAGTATACGTTCGACGAATATTGGAAATCAACCCTTGAGGTCGAAAGATCATCATACAGACGAGGATAGCGCCGAAGGCAAGCATTCTGTATTGCGACAAGGCGCGCAGATATTCAGGCATGAGAATGAGAATGAGAGCGCCCAATACAACACCAACAATTGAGCCCATACCACCAAGCACGACTATAGATAGAATGATTGCCGATTCAAGAAAGGTAAAGCTGGCAGGATTAACGAAAGTGGTCTTGGCGGCAAACATTACTCCCATGATCCCGGCCCAGAAGGCACCAAGTGAGAAGGCTACGAGTTTAGTTTTACGTTTATCTATACCCATTGCCTGGCAGGCAACTTCATCTTCTCTCAGGGCTATCCATGCTCTGCCAAGGCGGGAATCCTGCAATCTATTGACAACGAAGATGGTCACAATGACCAAGATAATCATGAGGTAGTAAGTATAGATTATCGACGATTGAAGATCAAAATCTACACCAAAAAAGCCAGGCCGGGAAATGTCGGAAATCCCACTTGGTCCCTGGGAAAATTCCCCCCAGTTTTCAAGCACGAGACGAATGATTTCGCCAAAACCCAAGGTAACGATAGCAAGATAATCACCACGAAGACGCAGGACAGGGAAACCGAGGAGAATGCCAAAGGTTGCAGCCATGAGCCCGCCAATTGGTAAGACGGTAAAGAAGCCGAGGCCGAAGTGATGATTCAAGAGGGCATAGGTGTAGGCTCCCACAGCATAAAAAGCGACGAAACCAAGATCGAGAAGACCAGCCAGACCTACTACGATATTTAATCCTAGCCCCAAGACCACATACATGAGCGCGGTGGTCATAACATTTGTCTGGTAGGCAGACAACACTTGCGGGAAAAGCACAGCAGCAACTGCAAGAACACCTACAAAAATGTTACGCTGCAGAGGATTCTGGAGAATTTTGTGGATTATTGAGTGATTCAGTCCCTTTTCCTCACTCGCCTCTTTTTGGTTTTCTTTTTTCTTAAGGAAAAATTGGGCAATATAGTAGACAACGAAGGTGCCCACAGCCATATACAGGGCATTTTCCCATCGCCACACAACTGTTCTGGCGATGGGGTCAACTTTGATTACCATAACCGGAAACGTAAGGAAAACGAACCAAAGGGATATCAGCGCACCTTTTTTCAATTCTTTAACTATACCCATAGCGGTTTTATACTTTCTCGTTTTTTGCCTTTCCAAGAAGGCCGGAAGGTTTAAAGATGAGAATCAGGACAAGCAGCGAAAAGGCAAACACGTCCTCGTAATCACTTGATACATAGCCGGTAGCGAAGCTTTCGGTAAGGCCAAGAATCAGGCTCCCCAGGACGGCTCCGGGAATGGAACCGATACCACCGAGAACAGCTGCGGTAAATGCCTTTATACCGGCGAGAAAACCAATGTAGAAGTTGATCTGACCGATATGCGACGCTATCAGCAGACCGCCGATGGCGGCAAGACCCGAGCCTATAATAAATGTCGCAGAAATAACCCTGTTGACATTGATGCCGACAAGCGTAGCCATGGCCCGATCCTGAGAGGTTGCCCGCATGGCTTTACCTATGAGCGTAAATTTAATAATGAAAGTAAGAACTACCATGACAACAAAGGTGGTTACCAGAATAACCAAATCCGTTGATCCGACAATATGGGCAATCGGTTCCATAAAAGGAAAGTCGGGTATCAGTCTTGGAAATGGCAGGAAATCTGAAGTCTGAGCCAGCAAAATATAGTTCTGTAAAAAAATCGACATACCGATGGCACTGATAAGTGGTGATAAACGCGGAGCATAACGAAGCGGTTTGTAAGCAATTTTTTCAATTGTATAGCCATAGGAACTGGACCACACGACAGCGGCAACTCCTGCGATGATAACGATAGCAACAAGAGGAAAACCATAGATCGAGAGTACAGTTGCAACGATAAAGGCGGTGAACGCCCCTATCATATAGATCTCACCATGGGCAAAATTAATAAGGCCGATTATCCCATAGACCATCGTGTAACCGAGAGCTATAAGGGCATAAATAGAGCCCCTGGTTAGGCCACTAAATAGGAGTTCAATAAAATAATCCATGTTTCCATAAAAAAATATCTGAAGCAAACGCCATGACGGGGCTTGCTTCAGATATGGAAAGGTTGATAAAAAGTTATTTTGCTACAACATATTTGCCCTTTTCAACAACGTACATTGAAAAACCGACCCCAATGGCATCGCCTTTAGAATCGAAATTAATGGAACCTACCGGGGTATCGACCTTTTCACTCTGCAGTACTTTTTTCAAGTCCTCGAGTTTGGTGGAGCCGGCCTTTTCGATGGCATTGAGCATAGTCATGGTTGCAGCATAAGCTCCCTCATAGAAAGCACCCGGATCGCTGTTGAAGGCAGCCTTGTGCTCTTCTTTGGCTTTCAGGGCGAGAGGATTGGCTGAGTTGTCCTGCGGGCCGGCGGCATATACGCCCTCAGCATCTTCTCCGGCTACTTTAATAAAGGTGTCATCCTTCACGCCGTCGTCGGAGACGAATTTGGTTTTCAAGCGCTTCTTGTTCATAATGGAAACGATTTTCGAAGCCTCGGGATGGTATCCACCAAAGATCACAACCTCAGCACCCGATTCCTTGATTTTCTGAACTATCGCCGAATAATCCATGGCTCCTGGAGTTATACCTTCAAACAGAACAACCTGGCCTTTGCCGTTTTTTTCAACATAGGTCTTAGCACCTTCAGCCAGAGGCTTGCCATAATCGCCTTTATCATGGATGATGGCAATTTTCTTTAAGCCGAGTTTATTGATGGCGAAGTCAACCATCGCTGGTGACTGCATGGCATTTGGGGCGATGGTGCGGAAAAAGTTCGGATATCTTCCACTATAGGTCAATTCGTCGCTGGTAGCAGATGGTGACATTACCAGTATTCCAGCATCCTTGTAAATCGGCATGGCGGCGATTGTTGCTCCTGAACAGATATGTCCAAGAACTACTTCAACCCCACTCGATACCAGCTTGGTTGCAGTGTTGGTGGCGATCTCCGGCTTGCAGACATCATCTTCCTTGAGAATTTCTATCTTTTTCCCGTTGATGCCGCCATTGGCGTTGACCTTGTCAATGACTAATTTTGCAGCAGCGGCGGAAGGCAAACCGTAGGATGCGAGGTCCCCACTATGAGGTCCGGCAATACCAAATTTAATGGTGTCCCCAGCAACACTCAGCGCAGGGGCTGACAGGGCGAGCATTACACATGCAGCTGTTGAAAGAAACTTCCCACTTACAGTTAACTTCATTTTTTCCTCCCTTTTCAGTTATTGATTACAATACTTCCTGCTTTTGGAAGCTTAACATAAAACATCTCGGAAAGGGCAAGCATAACCCCTGGAGAAATGATATTAGTCTGTTACGTTGTATTTTGCAAAATCTAAAGTAATGATAATCTTCCTTTGGACTCGATTTCTGCTTCGTTGCCATGTTAAACCGTATGCAATTATTGTTTTTATTAGGTCGCCCTTTGAGCCCTTTTTATGGGTTGGCGATGAAAATCCGGGAAAAGTTATATAAACAAGGTCTTTTCCGGCGAAATTCTTTGCCGATCCCAGTTATCTCCGTCGGTAATCTGGTGCTGGGCGGCACCGGGAAAACACCGACTGTTCATTATTTGGCAAAATTGCTTCTGCAACAAGGCTATCATCCGGCAATTATCAGTCGAGGGTATGGAGGGAAGGCGAAACAAAAAGTCAATGTGGTTTCGGATGGAAACACTCTCTATCTTACACCTGAACAGGCAGGAGACGAGCCCTATATGCTTGCAGAGGAACTGCCGGGGGTTCCTGTTCTCACAGGAAAGCGGCGCCTCTCCCCCTGCCTCCTGGCAATTGAAGACTTTAATGTCGATGTGTTGATCCTAGATGATGGATTCCAGCATCTGGCAATAAAACGAGATATTGATATTGTTCTTTTTGATGGAACCGTTCTTGCTGGAAATAAAAGGATCTTTCCTGGTGGCATTTTGAGAGAGCCGTTATCAGCACTGCATCGTTGTGATGCCTTTGTGATTACAGGAATTAACGAAAAAAACAAGGAACAGGCAGAGGAATTCGGTACGTATTTAAGAAATCTATTCACTACAAAACCTGTCTATTTTGCCTCCCTCGACATGCATAAGCTGCAATGTCCAGATCTTCGAAATGAAATTTCTTCTTCAGGTGGACCATTTTTCGCTTTTTGTGGTATTGCCAATCCTTCAAGGTTTCAAGAATCACTCAATGCTATGGCCATCCAGCTCAGCGGTTTTCTGGCGCTCCCCGATCATGTGCACTACAATCAGGACATGATGATAGATATTTGCAAGCAGGCTATTGCCTCGGGAGCAAGACAACTGGTTACTACTAAAAAAGATTTTGTGAAAATTAAGGATTTTGATTCCACCTTGCTCCGTCATGTTATGGAAATTCATTTTCAAACAGAAAAGAGTTTCGATCTCTTTATAACCAAATCAATGCAAAAAAAAAATATATGTCCATCAAACTTCACATGAAGGTTTGAAAGAGATCTCCACGCTATACATTGTGTTAAAATAAACTGCTTTTTTTTTGATAGTGTTTTTTCACACACAACATCCAGCAGGTTTTGCACTGACAATTTTTCTTATGGAGCTGAAACAACAACAAATAATACTCATAACAAAGACATTTTTTGCGGCATGAAATTTGCATTAACGGATGAAATGCAATTTCAATCAAAGGAAAACAATATGTCTTTACCCATCGATCCTTTTCAATATACCATACGAGACTCAGTCAGTTGTTGTGGGGTTGGCTTGCATTCAGGAAGAACTGTTAATCTCTTGATCAAACCTGCTCCGATCAATAACGGTATCCGCTTTTTCCGCACCGATATGCCCACTAACATCCATGTTCAGGCGCACATGGATAAAGTTGTCGACACGCAACTGGCAACTACTATTGGCAATGAGTTTTTTCAGGTCTCAACAACTGAACATCTCTTGGCAGCCTTGCGAGGTTTTGGGATTGATAATGCCGATGTGGAACTAGATTCTGCGGAAGTGCCAATTATGGATGGCAGCGCCGAACCATTTTTTCTGTTACTTAAGGTAACAGGCAAACTGAAACAAAATGGATTGAGGAAGATTCTTCGCATTACCAAACCTATCAGTTACCATGATGGAGACAAACATCTTACCATTTCTCCGTACAACGGCCTGAAAGTAACTGGAGAGATTTGTTTTGATGATACCTTGATCATGAAACAATGTTTTACTTTTGATTTTGGTACTGACTGCTTCGGCGATGAAATAGCCAGAGCCAGGACGTTTGGTTATGTTGAGCAAGTAGAAGAGCTTTGGGCTAACGGCTTGGCCTTGGGGGGGTCACTTGCAAACGTTATCGCCATCCATTGGAACCGAAAATCCGTGCTGAATGAAGATGGTCTGCGTTACGATGATGAGTTCATCAGGCACAAAGTGCTGGATCTTGTTGGCGACCTGGCTCTTCTTGGATGTCCGGTTCTTGGTCACGTCGAGACGTATAAGGCTGGTCATGCCCAGCATCTTGGTTTAATGCAGGCCATCGCCGCTTCCCCCGAGAGTTGGGAAATTGTGGGGATGAAAGGAAAAGACTCGTATACAGTTTTCGATAAAGTCGCCGCAAAATCAAAAACCGCAAGTGAAGTGCTTATACCGTTCTTTAACTACAAGCCTCTTTCTTCCCCCATTGCTTCCTGATAGAATTGCTATATCAAGCAGGCCGAAATCAAGCCTGCAACTGGTTGCGTCATTGTTGCTGACAATGGGTGCTATTCTCCTATAATTTTCACCAGCACCCGTTTTTTTCGGTTGCCATCAAATTCGCCGTAAAATATTTGTTCCCATGTCCCGAAATGCAGTCTTCCGGAGGTGACAGCGACGACGACCTCTCGGCCCATTATTTGCCTTTTGAGATGTGCGTCAGCATTATCTTCATATCCATTGTGAGCATATTGACTCACCGGAAGATGCGGAGCGAGTTTTTCAAGCCATATCTCAAAATCGCTATGGAGACCCGATTCATCATCGTTGATAAAAACAGAGGCAGTTATGTGCATTGCGTTGCAAAGAAGTAAGCCTTCCTTGATACCGCTTTCGGCTAAACACTCTTCTACTTGCCCAGTAATATTAATGAATGCTCGCCTTTCCGGTATTTCAAAATGGAGCTCTTTATAGTAAGATTTCATTTCAATTGCCTCGTGAATTTGAGTGTCGAAAAACTTTTAGACTAGATCAGATATATGAAAAAAATGGCTTTTGGCAAAAATAATACTATACCAAATTTTGTAACGTAATAATAATATTGATTATATTAGCAATATCAACATTAACCGGTTTTTCGGGACCGGACTCAAGTCATTGACGGTAAATTTTAGATGGTGTATCATATGCCAAAGAAATTTATTGTTTCAATATGTTAGGACAAGTGGCTGTTTAATGGTCATAAGGTCCTTACCATTATTAAATTAGGCCGACATATATGGATTTTTCTGAAGCTGATTTGCAAGAGAACAGACAATGGCACTATTAGAAGGACTATTATGGCTGACACTTAATGTGTATCACGAGGCCAGGTCTGAACCTGAGATTGCCCAAATCGCCGTGGCGCTGGTGACCTTAAACCGCGCCAACGAAATGCATCTCCAAGTTAAAGAGGTTGTTCGCCAACCTCATCAATTCAGTTGGACCCTTAAAAAAGAATCATACCTGCCTGACGACCCCAAAGCTTTTTTCAGATGTATGCAATCTGTATATTTAGCTCTGCAGACTCAGGATTTCACTCAAGGGGCCACCCACTACCATCTCGACTCCGTTGAACCTTACTGGATTACTCAATACACTTTCCTCGATCAATACGGATCGCACAAATTTTACAAATAATCTTTGTAAAAATATGCGGTTGAAAATGTATTACTGAGTTGGGAGCGCCGCCCTTAAGCCTGCGCGGCACCCTGCAAGGCGCGGCATAGTTGCTGAAGTTTTTCCTCGGGCATTTTAATTGAAACAGGATAAACCAGAGTCCGCTCAAGAATCGAGGCGGATTGCGGCAATGCCTTTGGATCATAGACGATTCTTTTATTACCCCCCGGTTCGTTAAATGGATATCCGGATCTGGTTAAGCTCTTGGCGCCTAATAAATGCTCCCACTGCGGAAAATAGTGCCAGGTATTCTCAGAAAAATTGACTGCTCCAAGACCCTCTTTTCGCAAAGACCCATTTACCCTTAGACAATGCTCCCTATCTTGCATGATAAACGCAAGGTGGGTTGCAGAATCACCCTGTGGGTCGACAAGTTGCCTGAAGCTTACCCCAGGAATTACTGAAGCCGCTTCCTTAAGAATTGTTTTATTCTTCTGCTGTGCGACAATCATCGAATCGAGTTTCGCTAGTTGGGCCAAACCTATTGCTCCCTGCAATTCCATCATTCGGTAGTTCGATCCGACAAAACGTCTCCCCTCCCCGCCTCTGCCGCCGGGATTTACGTTATGATCATGGCCGTGATCATGATACTCTGACATTGATCGCCACAAATCTTCATCATCTGTGATGATCATACCACCCTCGCCTGTTGTCAGTGTCTTAACTGAATCAAACGAGAAGGTTCCACATTTGCCGAACGTTCCAAGGTGTTTTCCATGTATCCGTGCACCGGTAGCCTGGGCGGTATCTTCTAAAACCGGAATATTGAACTTTGCCGCTATGGCAATGATCTCTGCTATGTTTGCCTGAGATCCGAGCATATGCACTGGAATAATGCATTTTGTTTTTGCGGTTATTTTCTTTTGTAGATCAATCGGATCCATATTCAAGGTAGCATCAACCTCAGTAAAGACAGGCAGTGCTCCAACTTCAAGAATTGCTTCCCAAGTAGCTACAAAGGTGAAGCCCTGAGTAATCACTTCATCACCAGGCCCAATGCCTAAGGCGGTAAGGGCAACCTTCAGAGCAGTCGTTCCGGAAGTGACTGCCTGGGCATGGCCGGTTCCGCAGTACTTAGCAAAATTCTGTTCAAA
>JAHJLI010000200.1 GCA_018821785.1 Pseudomonadota bacterium | reverse complement strand
TATATTTTATATAGTTAGATAATTTAATGAAAAATCAATAAGATTGAAATACCAGTCAAAGATGATTAAAGTGGCAGCGAATGTGCTAAACAGTTAAGGCAGTTCTTCTTTACAGGTGTTAAGGTTTACAGGTGATCAGTCTCTTAGAGAAAGTGTTTACAAAGGATCTCACGCCGTTTCTTGGGGGTAAGCATGAACGGGCGTGAACTCGATGGTTACTGGAAGACGGTGGTGAATACCCTGCGCGACGGGATTATGATCGTCAATACCCGCGGTGCCATAGTCTCGGTCAATAAGGCCTTTGAGCAGATTACCGGATACTCCCGTGAGGAACTCATCGGCCGCACCTGTGAGATTCTCCAATGTGAGGCCTGCAATGAATCGATTGCCAAAGGAGAGGGCAACTGGTGCAGTTTTTTTCATGCCGGTGAAACAGAGCAGCGCAAATGCCGGATCCGAAAAAAAGACGGGGTGACAATCAACGCCCTGAAAAATGCCGCCCTCCTCCGCGATGCCGGAGGCAATGTCATCGGGGCCGTAGAGACCCTCGCCGACCTCTCGGAGATTACAGAAAAGGATAACCAGCTGGAAGCCTACAGGCGACAACTGCATTCAGGCGATGAGTTCCACGGTATAGTCGGCAGTTCCGTCCCGATGCAGCGGGTATTCGACATGATTGAGAATGCGGCCGGCTCGGACGCCCCGGTTATCATTTACGGCGAAAGCGGCACCGGCAAGGAACTGGTAAGCCGGGCCATCCATAATATCGGTATGCGAAGGGAGGAACCCTTCGTCAAAGTCAACTGTGCCAGCCTGACCGAGTCCCTGCTTGAAAGCGAACTCTTCGGCCATGTCCGCGGTGCCTATACCGGAGCATATAAAGACCGGGTTGGACGTTTCGAACTGGCCAACAAGGGGGATATTTTTCTCGATGAGATTGGCGACCTGCCTATTCCCACCCAAACAAAACTCCTGCGAGTCCTTGAAGAAAAGGTACTCGAACGGGTAGGTTCCAGCAGTCCCATTGCCACCGACGTCAGGATCATTTCCGCCACCAACAAGGATTTGATGCGACTGGTGGAACAGGGGGAGTATCGAAAGGATTTTTTCTTCAGAATTAATGTCATCCCCATTTTCCTCCCGCCCCTTCGCGAGCGGGAAGGAGACATCCCTTTGCTGTCGGAAACGCTTTTTCAAAAAATGCGCTTAAAGAGCGGTAAGGCCATTGAAGGTATCAGCAGAGAGACCATGGAAATTCTCGTCAATCACACCTGGCCCGGCAATGTCAGGGAATTAAAAGGGGCCTTCGAATACGCCTTTGTCACCTGTCACGAAGAAATAATTCAACCCTGCCATTTGCCGGAGACGATTTTGCGACCCAAAACCGTCCAGCATGCCGCCGCCCCAAAAAAGAGTGCTTTCAATCTCCAGGCCATAGAAAAGCAGGAGTTATTGGAAATCCTCGAACGAACCGGTGGCAACCAATCGAAAGCCGCAGAGATCCTCGGAGTTTCCCGGGTGACCATATGGAACAGGATGAAACGCTACGGCATCGATGCAAAAAGAATGATCGAGGTCCGATAGGCGGGTAGAATGGTTTTTCAGAAGGCTTTCTAACTGCGAACCTTCAACAAATTCATTTAGAAAAAACCAGACACGAGTTTTTAACGCACTAACTTCCTTGAGTTACAAGGTCCTGAATAATCTTTAGTTCACCTCGTGGCTTAGCCAGGCCGTTGTTGGTCACCTCCGCAAGAGCAGCACTGTTTTTTTCAAAAAATGTTTTTGGCTCAATTGTCCAGCCCACTGCAAACCGCTTTTGCTCTTTTTTCATTGACCAGTAGATATATCGACCTACTACGGGGGCCAGTATCCGCGGTTGCAAACCCAGAGTGACGTAGATATCCCGCAGAAGAACGGTAAGTTGCCGATACAGAACCTTGTCGTGCCGGTACCACTTTCTCATTGCCCAGACAGCACCTGCATACATGTGGCGCAGCGGCTTGACATCGTTTAAGTAGCGGGTTCGTATCCGATTGTCAGGACTGGAATGGTAGCGTTTCCAGCCTTTGAGGATTGTGGAAATAAGCCGAGAAAGGCTGGGGCCATTGACTCTAAAGTCCTCTTCAAATGCTTTGACCAACAACTTTTCCTCGTCACCAGCCGGAATATGTGGATGGCGATGGTTAAAACGGAATTGTCCATGGCTATCGGAAACCTTAAATTCATCCGGCGACAAAAGGGCTCCTTTTTCCTTCAACTCTAAGTAGAGAGGGGTCCCTTGATTGGCAGTGTAAAGCATAAACTGGTGGAAATCCGTGGAATGGGAAACAGCATAATCAATAACCTGATCGATATTTTCTGGAGTGTGCTCCTCCAAGCCGATGATGGATGAGCCGAGGACACGGATACCATGATCCTGCAAATCTTCGATCAGGGATCTTGTTTCAATTCCCGCAAGCTTGGTATACAGGCTTTGTTTTCCCTCCAGCCCCATCCAGACCCAAGAAATACCAAGCTCCACGAGTTGTTCCATCCGATATGAGCGCAAAACCTTTGCTGAGCTGAATACATAGAGAGCCCAGCTCTTATTTTGTTTCTTCATCTGTTCCAGCAGGCTCAATGCCCTTTTCTGGTGGAGCAGGAAGTTTTCATCGAGGATAAAAAAGGATGTTACTTTCAGCTTTTTCTCAAGGTCGGCCATAACATCAAAGAGTTCGTCCCCACTATCATAAAAATTCTTGAATTTACCCTTGCCTCCGAAAAGGGCTGAAGTTGAGCAAAAATTGCACCCCATGGGGCAACCGACCGAGGGTACTACGATAGCAGCGGTTTCTCCTGGCTTGTCAGAAAGAGTATGGCCCAGAATCCTTGCGCCAAAGGCCGAAGCCACAGCCGGATGTTTAACCGGTTTGGTAATGTCCTGTCCCAGATATTGTCTGAACCACTCTATTCCATCTCCCCGGACAATGTGATCTGCGCTGATTATTTCATCAATCCCATACATATTGCTGATATGTCCGCCTATTACGATAGTTGCATGAGGCTGATAAGTGCGGATTAATTCACACATTTTTTTAACTTTGTTAACATTGGCAATGATCGAACTGATACCTATTATATTATAGTCGTTTAAGCGGATGGTCTCGATGAAGCGCTCAAGATCTGGAAAATCCAGAAGAGTGCAGGGTGCTTCAATGTTTTCTTTGATCATCAACAAGCCAAACGATCGGTGAAACATTCGCAGAGAGAAAACTCCCTGTACGCGGGTGACTTGATTATGGTACAGTTCCATCGGATTGATTGCGCTGCTGCCATATTCATCGTCTTGTGCATACGGACCGAAAACACTGGTCAGTAAAACCCGTGCCTTTATACCGAGATGATGGACCGGATAACTGTTTATCATTGTAATACCTCTTCAAATGAAAGAATCAGGGAAGTGCTTAGAGGTATAGTAAGCTATTAATTTGATGGTAGATAGTCACGGCAGACAAATGACAATTCTTTTACAAAACAACATCCTGTAATGAACCGCTCAATTTGGTTTCTTCATCCAATCTCTATCCTTGTTTTTTCTATAATTGCTCTTGGCCTTTCTCTATTTTTGTATATCTACTGGTATGTGTCGGTCAGCTCCGGCCTCAAGGCCGTACTTGAGAAGACCGATCTTGATCCGCAACAGTTCGTGGCCTGGCAGACCTGGGTAGTGATCATGGTCCTGTCGATTCTGGTCGGTATCATTCTCATTGGCATTTTCATGATTTTCGTCTACCAGAGAAAGACCTTGGCCCTCTATCGTTCTCAGTATAATTTTATCAACAGCTTCACCCATGAACTGAAGACCCCGACAACATCCCTCAGGCTCTACCTGGAGACCTTTATCAAGCATGAGCTGACAAGAGACAAACAGTTGAAATATCTGGGCTATATGTTGGCTGATGTAGGAAGGCTCTCGGATAACATCAACGGTATTCTCAATTTAGCACGAATCGAAGCCAAGATTTTTAGTGGCGAGTTTTTCGTTGTTAATTTGGTTGAGGAAGTGAATGTGTTTTGCCGAAAGAACGAGCAATTATTTCGTGGCAGTGAGATTTTAATTAATCAGCAACCAGGAAAGTGCTATTACAGCTCCATAAACCACACACTTTTTCAGATGTTGCTGATGAACCTGTTGTCCAATGCGATCCGGCACAATGAAAACGATTGTCCACAGATCACCATTACTTTCAGCAAGACGGATAAACATGTAAGGATCTGTTTTTCTGATAACGGGCTTGGTTTTGAAAAATCCCAAGGCAAGAAAATTTTTGAGAAATTCTTTCAGATTGAACGAACGGAATCTCGCAATGTCGGGGGAACCGGTCTCGGCCTGTATATGGTTGAACAGGTCGTCAGGTTCCACAAAGGCAAGATTACAGCCCAGAGTGACGGGATAGGCAAAGGGGCACAATTCATGCTTTCTTTACCTCAGTCAGATAAACCAGACTCACTATGATACAAGGCAGATAACCCCATTCACGATAAATTTTTCAGCAAAAATTAAATCCTGATCTAACTGGAGCAAGAGGATGCAAGTGAATGCAATAGCCAGGAAACGAATCTTGATCATTGAAGATGATCTCCATATCGCCGAAGGAATCGAGTTGAACCTGAGTTTACTGGGACACGATGTGAAGATTGCTCAGAATGGCATTGAAGGGTTAGAGGCATGGAAACAGTGGTGCCCACATTTGATCATACTTGACCTGATGTTGCCGGGCATCGACGGCATGCAGATTCTAAAAAGCATTCGTCTGGAGGATGAACGCTTACCCATCCTCATCTTATCGGCCAAAGTGGAACCTTCAGATAGGATTGATGGCTTTCTTGATGGTGTGGATGATTACATGACCAAACCCTTCAGCCTCGAAGAATTTTTACTGAGGATAAAACGTTTGTTGACCCGGGATCAGTGGCAGCGAGAACAGGACGATTCACTTATATCACATTCGAGTGAACAAAAAACTTACAGTTTTGGCGCGAACAATATTGATTTTTCCAACACTAGGGCTCAGTGTTACGCAGGAACAATCCAATTGACTGAACAGGAAATAAAATTGCTCAAACTCTTCATTATCAATAAAGGCAAACCCCTGTCACGGAGTAAATTGCTGGAGATCGGCTGGGGTTACAGCAAGGGGATGTCAACCCGCACCGTAGACAACTACATTGTTCGTTTTCGTCGTTACTTTGAAGAGCATCCGAAAGATCCCAAATATTTTAAAAGTAGACGCTCTCTGGGATATGTATTTGATCATGAATAGAAGGGGTGATGTCGAGCAGATCGTTTTATAAAAAAGGCCGGAGAATGGCAAAACCATCCTCCGGCCCCAAACAGTATATCCAAACAATTGAACTCAGCTACCTATTTTGTCGTAATACATTTTCAGATCATAATTGAGAAAATGATCAATTTTGATGAGACTCCTCCCGTAGCCACTCCACAAATCGTTAACCGTCAGACCAATGAGATTTTGCCTGACCTTAAACTCCATCTTTGACCAGAGATTTCGGCGGTAATCATTGTCGAGAACAACGAGACCGGCGGCGTTGGCAAGAGACTTTTTCAACAGCCGACGAAAAGCGATCTTACTGAAGCCGAAGGAGCCGATGAGCAGTGTCACTAGAGCCAGAACTCCCGGAATAACCAGGGTAGTCAGAGCAACATCCCCACCCCTAAACGAGGCGATAAGGGTGGTGTCCGGAAAAGACAAGAAGGTGGAGAGCAGTATGTCTCCGAAAAGGAACAGAACAATCGCCAGCCCAAGGGTTATGTTGGCAAATTTCCAAAACAGGGTGTTGGCACGCCTAAGAAATTCTCCTACCGCCTGGGCAACAATCTGTACCTCATTTACCTGCCGATCGATATCTTCGAGGATATGATTTATCCTAAAGCTTGGTGCCTTTTTAATTTTTTCGATAAGCTGCTCCCGCTCCTGAGGCCAGTCTTTGGCCACGGCTTTCAGGCTGGTGACATGGGGCGAATAGGTGAGATAAATATGTGGAATATCCTTCCGACCAGTCATATGCGACATATTCCAGCAGAGAGTCCCATAGGAGCGGGTAAAATCACTGAGGTTGTCGCATTCGTCGATTCGGCTCATGACAAAAACTATACGATGTTCACCTGATTTTTCCGGCAGGGTGTTGCGAATGGCGTCATAGGATTCCTTAATGGTTCCAGCCTTATGTGGATCAAACATCAGGACAATGAGGTCGGCCATCTTGGCAAATTCGCCCAGGACCTTCATGTAATCGTAGCCCCTGTCGTTTTCGCTGGTCGCGTCCAGCATCCCCGGACTGTCAATGATCGCCATATTTTCGAGGGCGGGGGTGGTGATCTGCTTCATGCAGATATGGGATATGAGTTTTTCGCCAAACTGTTTGAAATGGGCAAAAGGCAGTTTTTCATCGTTTACCAGGGTCGAGCCGGGTGTTTCCGCAGCCGATATTCCCGGATCGCAGGTGATGATGGTGAAGGAATCATCAGTGGGGGCCTGTCCTGTCCGCTGAACGTCCTGGCCGACAAACTCATTTATGAGGGTCGACTTGCCCGAAGAATAGTTGCCGATAATAAGGACAATCGGCTTCCATTTCAAAGAGGCGTCGATGCCGCCGAAGTCCATTTTATAACGATCGAACAACGACTCGAGCTTCTTCTTTACCTTGGTCTGTAATTGCTTTTGCAGTTCTTTTTCATTCATTAGATGACCCACGTTGATATTTAATCTGACAGGTTCATTTTCCGTAAAAGTTTCTTATCTTACCCCAACTGAAAAAAACTCTCGAACAATAAATGAGATGAGGACACCATAAAATGCTAGGCATGCTTGATGATGAGTCGTAACGATCGCACCAGGCTTTCAAGACACCGGGGAAATCCTTTCAACTGTTACCTCATTCTTCCACAACATTTCTATGAGCTCATCGTTATCATTTTCTTTGATATGAACCGTGACCAGATGATGCTCCGAGCTGTACCCGTAGTGCTGGGAAATGGCAAGAATCTCTTTATTCTGTTTTTGAAAGACCTTTATCATCTTGTAAAAGGCCTCGGGGTTTTGATCAATTTTCAAATCAAACCGAATTCCCGCCTGCCCGCCGGTCATGATCTCCAGAAAAGCATCGAGAATATCAGTGATGCTGAGGATTCCGACGAGCTTGCCTTTCTCCACCACAGGAAGGCCATCAATCTTATTACGACGCATCTTTTTAGTCGCCTCAACAAGGGTGTCGTCCGGTTCGACTGTGATCGGCGATGGCGTCATGACCGTTCGTATTTCC
Source organism: Pseudomonadota bacterium (assembly GCA_018821785.1). Classification (GTDB taxonomy): domain Bacteria; phylum Desulfobacterota; class Desulfobulbia; order Desulfobulbales; family Desulfocapsaceae; genus Desulforhopalus_A. The sequence goes on along the minus strand of JAHJLI010000200.1, from coordinate 12,976 downwards.
GTGTTGGCGGCGATGAACTCCTCCTCCGAAGCACCTTCAGCATCGAGCATTGACGGCATCACTTTTTCCAGGTCGCGAGGGCTTATAATACCAACCACCAGCCCATTTTCAACCACCGGCAGGCGTCTGATCTTGTGACCCTTGAGCATTTGTTCGGCGACGGCGATGCTCTCGTTTGGCGCGACGGTTACAACTTCGGTCACCATCCACTGTTTTACAAACATTGCTGTACTCTCCTTCCTCTTTGCTGTTATACCTCTTCCACCGCTGCTGGCTTCAGGCCTTTGCTCTCCGAGTGAAATTCCAACTTGCCGGTATCGCTGTTAAGAGCAAAATGCCCATCTTCAAAGGTTTTTTTCAGCGTTGTCTCGGTATTGCCGATGCGAATGACAGCTCCGCTGCGAATCAATCCTTTCATCATTATTTTTTGTCGGCAGGCGTAACGCAGACCGCCTGACCTATCTCGTTCACCAACACCGGGAACGAGATTATAGGAAACCAGAGAGGCCTTGGCGTCGACGAGTTCTTCGTTCAGTTCTTCCAACTCTTCATTTCCAACCGCGGAGCCAAAGCGCCTATGCCAGGCATCGACCGCTGCTTTTGCCTTGTGATACGCTTTAAATAACTTAATATGCCTGGCATATCTTTCTGGCATGGTTGCAGCGGCAAGAAAGGAATTGGGACTGGTGTCGGTATCGACATTGATAACCGTTATACTGCCACCGGCAAAAAGTTCCGAATTCACCACTTTGGCCTGGCCGGTGAAAACGATATCTTGAAGTGCCCTGATCTCGGCATAATACGCCTCTTTACTGACCCGAACCGATCCTTTACAGGAGATTGATCCGTTGTCTAATACCGGGACATCCACATCACCATCGGCCTCTACAGTAGCCTCTTCTCCCATAATTCCGCCACGAATTACCACATTACCGCGGCTGCTTATATGAGCCGATTCAACGCTGCCGCCAACCGCCACATCACCTCCGGTCGTTACCTTGAAACCGGGTTTGATCGAACCACCGATTTCAACAGCATCACATGATTCGATATTGCCGGTTTGAAAATCGATATCGCCGGAGAGGACCAGTTTCGCGGTCACCCGAACACTGGTGTCGCTGACCGCCGACAACACACCGGCAATGGCGGCATGGATCTCCCCCGTTTCCTCATCATAAAGGACATCCTCAGACGTTTTAATGACCAGGTCTTTCCCAGGTATCTGCGGCACTTCGCGGCCGAACACATTAACCCCCGGCAGGCCTGCGGTCGCCGGAACTTTAGTGGCCAGAAGCTGACCTTTATCAACTCCGGTAAACAAATGCCGTTCTCGAAAATCCATGTGGCCGTCGCCTTGCTCCTGACCCACCTGCGTGCCAACTGTAATATCGATTCGCAACCAGGCGTTTTTGCCATTCACCGGCAATCGGCCGCGAGCAATCACATGATTTTTTTGTGGTTGCATCTCGGTTTTCACCCCAGCGATGCAGGCAACGACGTTTTTTTCTCTCACACCCGAACGAACACCCGTTTTTTCAAGCATCCCTATAATATCTGCTAAGCTGGGCAAAGTATTGCCGGTAACTGGCGGATAGAGATTCATTTTTGCCGTCCAGCCGTCCTCACTGATGGAAAAAAGCGGTTCTAGATCGACGATTATCTTTTCTCCCGAACCCTCTTTGACTCTCACCATTTGCGGGTAACCAGGTGTTGTGGCCAGCAAAGCCGTCTTATCGGCGGAAAATTCCACACAGTCGCCAGGTACCAGTTCGGTATCAGCTTTTGCATCACTCGCTTTCCCTGACGCCCCTTGAGCGCCGCCTTCCAGGGCAACAAGGATCGCCCCCGCCGGCATCAGTTGGCTGACTGTGAATGTCTGACGATTCTCTTCCGGCCCGGAGGTTACGGTCTCCGTAAGAAAAAATGTTTTTACCCTCACTGCCACCACATTCCTCCCGTTACTACCACAAAATGTGTATTGCGCTGATGGCTGAAAGAAACCACCGACTGTAACATGCGTCTATTATAACACATTTTTTTTGCAATTACTGTGCTCTGCAATTTTTTCGAAGTTTTCCAGGATTTTATCGACAAGAGGCAAGGGCATACGACATCAGCACACAGTCAATATATTGAAATAACAGAACAATATTGAAATATCTCAAAAAGTACGAAATATCGAGGATTATCACCATGCCAGCCACCGGGCTACCGCCTCAGCTATACCGCCATGATTGTTCGAGGCAACTGTCTGAAATTGAGTTTGCAATACCTGTGGACTATTGGCCACGACAAAGCTTTCTCCCGCCCAGTGGAGGAGGTCTTCGTCGTTATAATCATTGCCGACGGCGCAAACCATTTCCGGCTTAATCGACAGTTCCTCGACCAGCCACCGTGCGGCCTGACTCTTTGAAACTGCCGGAGCAAAAATTTCAATCCACAAAGACTTGCCATCGAGAGGCGAGGTAGCCTTGATTACGCTGAATTGTTTGAAGATTTCTGTGAGCCGGGCTGCAATTTCATGCCCACACTCTCCAGGAACTATACAGAGTACCTCGGTGGCACCGCCGAAAGCGGCGAGTGCTGCCGGTGTCAACGGCGCGGCGTAGGACTTGTAGATATCCAGTCGCCTGAGGAAATCAGGGTTTTCCTGGTGGTGCTGAGAATAGAGAAAATGGGCCGTATCGGGCACCGGCATGTGGGCCATGTAATCAAGACCCAACTGCTCAAGCACAGATGAAATAGAGAGCACATCTTCCAGGGCAAGGGAAACGCTTCTCATGATTCGGCCACCTGGGTAATCCATGACCCCGGCTCCAGTAGAAAAGATGATGTAATCTACCGGCAGAACGCTTTCAGGTCCGTCATAGCCAAGCTTTTCCATGAGCATTGCCAGGGAATAGTTGGATCTGCCGGTGGCAAGAGCTACCGTAATCCCAGCCCTCCGCATGCGGGTGAGAGCAGCCAGGTTCTCGGGTGCAATCTGCCTATGGTCATTGAGTAATGTGCCGTCCAGATCAGTGATGAACAGCCTTTTCCCGTAATTGGCCAGACATTGTTTCGGTCGTTGAGTCACCCCCGCTCCTTTCCCGTCGGTCCCAGCTATTTCGTCAACAAATCGGCAAGTCCACTGGCACGTTCAATATTTCTTGAGAGAGCCAACCGCAATATTTCCTTTTCGGCAACAAGTCGTACCGCTTTTTTGGCCCGAGTGACTGCAGTATAAACCAACTCTCGGCTAAGGATACGGTTATCGTCTTCGGGTAGGACAACCACCACCTCGTCGAACTCAGAGCCCTGACTCTTGTGAATGGTCATGGCAAAAACCGTCCGGCAACTTGGCAGACGCGAGGGGTGATAGCTGCGCAGTCCGCCACCTGGCCGCTCGAACCAGACCTGCAGCCTACCATTCTCAAGGTCCGGCATGCAAATGCCAATATCGCCGTTGTAAAGATCAAGGTCGTAATCGTTCCTGTTAATCAACACCGGCCTGCCAGGATACCAGTTTTCCGGCCTGCAGGGGAAGCCTTGCTGCATGAGGGCCATTTCCACCTGGCGGTTAATCGGCTCTACGCCCCGGCTGCCATAGTGAAGGGCGCAAAGTACGCGAAAACTGTTGAATAGAGCAAAAACCTCAGAAAGATCGACCGCCCCCGGTTGATTGACCATCTCCATGAATGGGATATAACGCTTCGTTATAAAACCGATCAATTCCTCATCCAAGAGAGCGATGTTTGCCGTCTTCGAATCTGTGAGCATGCCCCAGGCGATATCGCTGTCGGCGCCGTTTATAGCCTCGGCCAACCCCTTTATACTTGCCTCAAACCGATAGGTTTTTTGCAGTTCAACCGTATTCCGGGGTAGACTCTTGATAAAATCGCCGAGCACTGCCCCGGATTCGACCGAGGCGAGTTGGTCCTTGTCACCGAGGAGAATGAGACGGGCACCGGGCTTGATGGCATCGACGAGTTTACTCATCATCGCCAGATCAACCATCGAAGCCTCGTCTACCACAACTATGTCCCAGCCTAGGGGATTGTCCCGGTTATGTCTGAATTGCGGCGAGCCACGCCTGACTCCGAGCAGTCGATGAAGGGTGCTGGCACTGGTCGGCAGGGAATTTTTCACCTTTTCGGGAAGCTGAAGATAAGTAAGACTCCTGCCCACGGCCTCGCTCAAACGCATGGCCGCTTTACCGGTGGGCGCTGCGAGGGCAAGGGTCAAGTCCGGGCGCCCTTCTGCATCCTGTAGCAGGAGGGCAAGGATTTTCACCACCGTCGTTGTCTTGCCGGTACCGGGTCCACCCGAGATGATGGTCAGAGCACGAGAAAGAGCTACTTTCGCCGCCTCCTTTTGCCAATTTATGTCCGACCCAGAATCGTCCATATATAGGTCGATCAACGGCCCTTCAAGTTCCGGAGCCAAGGTTATCGCAGCCATCACCTTGATCTGCTCGGCCAGTCGCGTCTCGTAGTAGAAGTAGCGGTGCAGATACAAACGATGGTTGTGGACAACCAAGGGGGTCCGGCCGCCATCTGAAACCAATGGGTTGACCCTGAGGAATTGTTCCTCTCCTTCACTCAGCAGCAGGCAGCTGTGTCCATCCTCAAGGGCTTTGGAAACCCTTGCAACCAGGTCCTGGAAGCGCCCTTTCGCTGTTCCCCCAAGCCCCGACCTATCGGCAAGAAATTCAGCAAAATAATAATCAAGGGCGGAAGAACCCTGATCAATCATTTTCATGGCCTCCTACTGCCCTGTCGAGCGCCAACACTTTTTCATAGTCGGGAAGGGCGGCAAAGACCCCGCTGCCTGGAGTATCCGGCGTCATGCCTCGGACAAAAAGATACATGACTCCACCAAAATGATCCTGATATCGGTAATCTTCGAAATAATTCTGCAGATGACGATGCAAAACCAGGGTGTAGATCCAGTACTGCAGGCCATAGTTATGGGATTGCATGGCCGCAATGAGTTTATCGGTCTGGTAATCGGCCAGGCTGTCGCCAAGAAAATTGGTTTTATAATCAAGGACATAATATTTTCCACTGAATTCGCAAACCAGGTCGATAAAGCCAGTGAGGTAGCCGCGCATGGTCTTGTGCGCAAGGGGCACGACCGTTTGTTCACCTGCAAGAATTTCATTGATCCGCTCGGTCGCCAGGAGTCCGAGATGATAATAAAAGCCCATTTCTTTCAGACACCAGCGGTCATCAACCATGGCGAGGTTGAAATTATCGGTGCTGCTTGCCGGTAGGAGCGGTGTCGTCACCACCTGTCGCAGCAGCTTTCCGATTCCCTCGGGTTCGGCCCCTACCCCATAACGCAGACATTTCTGCTTGAACAGCAGGTTATTGTCTTGGTCGCCTTGAGCTATCGCGGCGAACGATAGTTCATCCAACAGGTCGTGGATGACGTTACCAAAACTTGCCCCCGCCGGCAAACCAGTTACCGGAACCGAGCGACCGGCACCCCTTGCGGTGACTTCCGCTTCCTGATTGTATTCACTGAGCATGGCCATGGCCGAATAACTCGACATCTGCCTATCGGTGAATAACGAACGGCCCGAGGCTGCAAGTGGATTGAGTTCCTGGGGTGTCACCCGAAAGCTTGAGGTTGTCGGGGTATCATGTTCTGAAACCGTCACCAGATGCACCGGACTGTGCTTCACTACTTCCTGCAGTTGTTCCTGCTGTTCCCTGTACGGCAGTGCACCGTCCGGAAAGAGCAGATAGCCGAGGGCGGACTTGAAAGAGTCAGCGACAGGGTTATGCGGTTTGACATCCGCCCACATGACGTAACAACATATTTTGGCGCGGGTAACTGCGACGTAAAGAAGACGGAGGTCTTCGGCCATCTGTTCCTCGACCGCTTTGTTCCGCCGCGCTGGGAACCGCTCCGAACCAAGATCGACCACCAAACGATGGTCGTCGTCGTAACCGCTTACCTGATACTTTTCACCGCTGAGGCGGTTGCTGCGATACCAGAGATAGGGACAAAACACCACCGGATATTCCAACCCTTTGGCACCATGCATGGTGACAATGCGCACCGCCTCTTCATCGCTTTCAAGCAATAGCTCGGTGTTCTCCGTGCCGCTATCATCTTTGGTCATCTTCAACAACCATTGAACAACCTGACTTATGCCTAAATTTTCGTTGCTCTCCTGTTCCTGAACCAGTTCGAGAAGATGGTTGATGTTGGCAATAGCCCGTTCGGCGAGGCTGCCGCCTGCCAGGGTAACCAGCACCTCCTCGGCCACCAGCAACCGGCTCATCATCGCCAGAAAGCCCTGCTCCCGCCAGCGCTGATGGTATTCGAGAAACCGGCTATGCAGGAGATTCAGCTGCTCCTCGTCGCGCCCCAGGTCATAAAGGGTATTGCCGGTAAAGCCGAACCATGGAATGGTCAGTGCCGTTCGAAGCTTCACCATATCACCTGGAGAGGCAATGGCCTGCAGCAGCAAAAGAAGCTCGCGGCATTCGCCGGTATGAAAGACCGAGGCTCGGCTGGAGACCACCGCCGGAATACCCGCCTCGGCCAAGGCCTGGCGGTACGCCTCGGCCTGCCTGTGGCTGCGCACCAGAACGGCAATATCGTGCGGGGCAAGGGGCCGCTCCTGGTCCGTCCGCAGGGTGACCGGTAAAGTTGGGTCAAGAAGTCTCCTTATTTCGGCGACAGCAAAGCTCAGAAGCAGCTCAGCTGCTTTGCCTGACGTCCAGCGTCCGCCAGCATTTTCTTGATTTTCGGCAAGAGTGCAGTAGACCATTCCGGCAAGTGATTCTCCCAACCGAAGAAGGTCGGCATCATTTACGCTTTTTGCCGCAAGCACAGGGCGATAATCAAGGATTTCAGCGGGGAAATAAAACGGCTTTGGTCGAGAGCTAAGAAGACGATTAACCTCGTCCACCAGAAAGGGGTGGGAGCGATAATTTTTTTCGAGAGTCAAAAGCTGCCCCGCCGACTTCCTCGCCAGGAAATACGAATGAATATCGGCACCACGAAATTTATAGATGGCCTGCTTGGGGTCGCCGATCAGGTACAGGGCGTGCGCTCCGCCACCGAAAAGACTTGAAAAGATATGCCACTGCACCCCGTCTGTATCCTGGAATTCATCAATCAGGGCAACCGCATACCTTGCTCCCACCAGCCTTCTGAGGGCCACCCCTCGATCACCTTGCAAGGCCCGCGACAACCGGGTAATGAGGTCGTCAAAGCCTATATTACCGTGACGTTCGAGGCGACTCATCACCTCGGCGCGCAGCTTCTCGGCGAGCTCCACTCTGAGACTGAGGAGCAATTCGCCCGCCGCCGCCAGCAATATATCCACCTCCCCTTCCGGCAAGGGCCAGGCAGCCAGATAGGAAAGTTTATTTTCTTCCTTGATTTTACGGCCGTTCAGCTCGGAGGCCAGTTGTTGTCGATTGAGCAGCTCGATCTTATCCGGCAGGGTTGAGGTGCCACCGGTAAAAAAAACCACCAACTCCGCAAACCAAAGGTCAAATTCATCAGTGAAAGATTTTTTAAAATGGCCTTGGTCAAGGCTCTTATCAAAGAGATCTTTGAGCTCGGAGCCACTCGCTTGCCACCAGATGGTCAGCCGCGCCATGGCCGTATCAAGTCGGAAAAGAATTTCTTCCAACCGGCCAACCGAGGGTTCGATACGGCAGTTTTCTCTCTTTGCCTCGGACACACTGGCAAGCAACTGCTCCGGGGCAGGAAAGTCTTTAGTCACAAGACCGCAGGGTAAAGTGGCGAGACTGTATATCCGGCTGCGCCAGAAGTCTTCGGCGATCTGCATCCGAATATGTTCGATATCGGTCAGCAATTCGACATCGAACAGCTGGCCGCTCTCCAAGGCCTGTTCCACCAGCATGCGCTGACAAAAGCCGTGGATGGTAAAAACACCGGCGCGGTCGATATCGGCGAGTGCCAGCTGCAAAAGGGAAAGCGCCTTAGATCGGTCGCTTATGCTCTCGACCCAGGACAAAAGGGTCGGGTCCGCAGCCTCTGCCGTCTTGCCCGCAAGGAGGTTTTTCGCCTCAACCAGCCTGTTTCTGATGCGCAGGCGCAGCTCCTCGGTAGCGGCCTTGGTGAAGGTGACAATAAGAATTTTGTCGATTGGTACATGCAGCTCGACGACCGCCCGCAGTACCAGCATAGTAATGGCATACGTCTTGCCGGTGCCAGCGCTCGCCTCAACGAGAGTGATGCCTTTTATCAGCTCCCCGCGGGCGGAGTCAAAGATGCGAAATTCAGATTGCATTGGCGCTCCCCCAAAGGGAACAAAATATTTCCCGGCAGAGATCCTCAAACTCAGCACCCAGTACTTCTTCCGCAGAACTGTTGCCGTAGAGCAGTGCCCATTCCGGTTCGTAACCCTTGTCCATACTTGCCCGATACGCCGCCATAGCCTTGTCGATGGGTGCGGTGCGAGATTTCGGATTGGCCTCCTGCATGGCATAAACCAGGCCCGGCTCAAGAAAAAGCGGCAGGGGCCGACGACAGCCCTCGGCAAAGAGGGTAAGCAAGCGCTCAAGGTCCGGTCCTTCGCTCTGCTCATCAAAACCGATGATGGTGTCCAGGGAGACGAGGCGAGTAATCGTCCCCGGAAGTAACCGCTGTGCCAGCAGGTGATGTATCCAGCCGATCAGCAAATCCCGGCCGCGCAGCTTACCGAAACGGAGCAGAAGAATGCCTTGTTCGTAGACATTACTTAAGGTGCCGACCAGCCGATACTCGCCAAGGGCAAGATCAACCGGAAAGCCGGGCTGCTTCTGCCCCATCTGCTGGGCTTCAACCCGGCTAAGAAAGTTATCGATTGCTCTCGACTTTTCGCTAAAAGACAACTCCCCCGGGGCACCAAGCGGCCAGCGCCCTTCGGCTACAACAGTTGCAAAACCGCTGGTCAACCTGCCGTCAAGACCGAGTTGCAGCAGGTCCTGATCAACGAGATAGCGGTCAAGTCCGGTCGACTGGAAGAGCTCCCGCTCATCCGGCAGCAAGGCGCCCAGGTCCAGGCGAATGCCTAGGATATTTGTGACAAAAAACTTTTGTGGGCTCGCGGCAAACCGCAAAAGGTCTGCGAGATGCAGGGTCGCCATCTCGGCTCCAACTCTCCCCTGCCACCATTCTTCCTTGGGCCTTGCTCCCCGCTGAAGAGTTGCCGCAATTCTACAAAAGTAGTCATTATAACTGAACAGTTTTTCGTTGCCGCCGGCGGCAAAATATTTGCTACTGAAGGGATGCAGCGGATGATTAATCACCACATCCCTTACACCATAGGAGGTTTCGAGCAACTCGAGAAATTCGCTTACCACCGTCGATGGCGGGATCGCCTCTCCGCTCTGGATCGACTGGCCAATATAGCTGAGATACAGATGCGACCTGGCGGCCAGCAGGGCTTCTAGAAACTGATAGCGGTCATCGGCTCGCGGCGAACGGTCACCGGGCCGGAAATCCCCGGCCATAAGGTCAAAGGTGTCGTGGTTGTCGTTTTTCGGAAAAACACCATCGTTCAGACCTAGGAGGCATACGACCTGGAAAGGTATCGAACGCATCGGCAACATCGAGCAAAAAGTCAGCTGGCCACGGAGAAAACCCGAACTGGTGCGGCTCTCCCGCGCCGACAGGTTAAGCCATTCATGAATCACCGGAAAACCAACCTGGCTGCCATGAAAGGTGCTCATCGCTTCAATCGGTTCGGCAAGGATGGCGCGCAATTCAACCAGTTCCCGCTCATCGGAGTCGCCAAAAAGCTGTTTCCCATAATAGAGAAGTATCACCGACCACTGCACAAGAGTCCGCGGCTGTTGAAATTCCCGGCGGGCCTGTTCGATCAGCCCGATAAACCGGCACAGTCCGCCGAGAGGCTGCGCCCCCCGGCCCTCGATGTCCGGATAGGGCAACACACCGTCTATCAGTTCCTTGTCCTCTATGGCATAGCCCATGAGTAAGCGATCAAGTCCGGCCCGCCAACTGGTTTCGACAAATTCCGGCAGCCCCTCCTCGCCACGTTGCTCGCCAGATAAGCCCCAGCGAATTCCCGAGCCGATTATCCACTGCTGCAGGGTGTCGAGATCGCCTGCGGCCAGCTGGAACTGGGGATGAACGGTCGGCCGGCGCAACAGATCAAACACCTCACTCCAACCGAAACGGCCGGTAAAAAGGTCAACAAAAGCCAGGAAGGCGGCAATGGTACTGTTACGCCGGCGCATGCTGCGGTCGGCAATGGAATGCTGAATATCGAAAAAAACAGCGGGTATAAGTACGGCGTACTCCTGGATATCCGGGGCCATGACCACAATCTGCCGCAGCTCGAGGCTGCTGTCCCTATGCAGGAGGGCAAGCAGATGGTCCTTCAGCACCTGCAGTTCCCGCAGCCGGGAATGGCATGAAACCACCTGGAGCGAATCATCTCTGTCTCTGGGGCTGGTCGATTGGTGTTCAATAATCCTGTCGTCAAGAAGATCCGCCTGGACGCGCTGCAACAGGGATGCTTCTGCATAGTCATCGCCTTCAAGAGGTTCGTCATAACCATCAGATTCCTGAAAAAATTCGACGTTTTCAAGAAGCATATTATGAAAATCCCGCCCCTGGCGACCAAGGGCGGCGAGGAGTGGATGATGCTCCTCCGCCACCATCTGCTCTGCATAGGGTTGCAGGGCTTGCCTCTTGAGCTGTGCCCGCTGACTCAGAACGTCACCCCAATAGTGGCGGCAAGGTGACAGTAGCAGGAGATGGACATCCATGTGACCGGCAAGCCGGTTCAGGTACTCGAGAAAAATCGGCGGCATGGTATGTAAACCGATCACCGAGATACGCTTTGGCAAAAGAGAAGAGAGCTCATCCTCTCCGCTGAGCCGTTCGATTACTCGGCGAAACTGCACACCCCGGTGCATATTTCCTCCGGGCCCTTCAAGCAGCCTGCGCCACAAGGCCATCTGCCAGATTTCCGCCGGATTATCGGTGGCCAGCTTGCCGACCTCCCAAAGGCTTAAAAATTCTGAACGTAACACCTGGTACTGATCGAAGATATTGGCCAGACGTCGGGCCAGTTGAAAACGCTTCAGCTCACCATTCTCCCCCGACAGATAGTACCTGAGCGGCTGATACTCCTCCGCCTCAAGGTCGCGCAGGAGCTCATCCAGGCGCCAGGCCATTACCTGCCGACCAAAGCCGTCGGGGCTAATACCGAGATCAAGTCTTTTAGCAATATATCCCAAGAAATCAAGGGGGAGGAAAAACTGAAAATTGCAAAAACTGCCGAAGTGGTCAGCCAAACTCTGGGCCACCATCCGTTCCATGCCCTGGCTCTGAATAAGAAATAGCTCGGGGGCAAAAAAATCCGGGCGTTCCTCTGTTCCCGCGAGGATGTGGGCCAGGTGTCGTAGTAATTTTTCCGTGCGGTTAGCGACGTGGAGATAGAACATGATGGAGAGTCACTCTACGTAAAAACTACTCAGCAATTAAACCTGTTGTAAAAAAGCGATCGGCAACGCAACATAGCCAGTCGACATTGCACTATAACATATTGATATTTTGCAACGTAGTGGCTTTTTTCGAGACTGCTTTCATTTCAGCAAAACCGACCCAAGAAGAATACCATGAAGCGCAAAGAGAAGATATCACGGTTGCTGGGTCAAGTCCAAAAAAGTTTCCCTATCTCAATCAATATTTAATTCGCGTTTCGATTTCTTTTTGCAAATAGCCTCCAAAGGGCTATTCTTTTTCTAGCTTTTCCAGTCACTCATTAATTTTTCGTAGAGTAATTATCCATATCCTCCTGTTTTAATTTGGATATATGGAGTTTCCTCTAATCTTTCAGGTGTATTATCCGGAGGTTTCAGGATTTCATGCTTAATGCCATTTGGGTCGGTTTTTTCCTGACGGCGTTTGCCGCAGCCCTGTTTCAGTTCCTGATAAACGGTCAGCAGGATATCTTTGCAGCTCTGATAAAAGCCGGGTTTGACAGTGCCAAAACCGCCTTCGAAATTGCCCTGGGCTTGACAGGCGTCATGTGTCTCTGGCTTGGGGTTATGCGTATCGGTGAAAGGGCGGGCTTTCTCGACGTTTTGGCCCGATGGCTTTCGCCTCTCTTTGCAAGGATTTTCCCGGATGTGCCGAATGGGCATCCGGCCCTTGGTTCTATAACGATGAACATGGCGGCCAACATGCTGGGGCTCGATAATGCGGCCACGCCGATTGGCATCAGGGCCATGCAAGAATTGCAGGAGCTGAATCCGGACAAGGACACGGCTAGTAACGCCCAGATCATGTTTTTGGTGATCAACGCCTCCTCTGTGACCCTTCTGCCGGTGACCATATTCACCTACCGGGCGCAAATGGGTGCCGCCGATCCGACCGATGTGTTCGTCCCGATCCTGATGGCCACCTATTGTTCCACGCTGGCCGGTTTCCTCTTTGTCGCGGCGGTGCAACGTATCCGCTTGGATGGGGCGGTGCTTGCCTGGCTTGGTGGGCTAACACTAGTCGTTGGCGGTCTGGCCGCCTGGTTTCTGCGTCTGCCGGCGCAGGAGCTGGCTGGGCGATCCTCTTTGGTCAGCAACCTGCTTCTTCTCGTCCTTATCGCCACCTTTCTCATCGGCGCCTTGGTAAAGCGGGTCAATGCCTATGAAGCCTTCGTTGAAGGAGCCAAAGACGGTTTTAAGACCGCTGTGACCATTATTCCGTATCTGGTTGCCATGTTGGTGGCTATCGGCATGCTGCGGGCCAGCGGCGCCCTGGATGTGTTCATGAATGGAGTGCGAGGATTGGTAACGTCAATCGGATGGGATCCGGCCTGGGTAAATGGTCTGCCGACAATGCTGATGAAGCCGCTTTCCGGTAGCGGCGCCCGGGCGATGATGGTGGAAACCATGAAAACTTTCGGCCCGGACAGCTTCGCCGGTAGCCTGTCTGCGATTGTTCAGGGCAGCACAGAGACCACCTTCTATGTCCTGGCCGTATATTTTGGGGC
>JAHJLI010000199.1 GCA_018821785.1 Pseudomonadota bacterium | reverse complement strand
CGAAATAGCTTTTGCCGGCATTTTTCTTCTGACCCATATGCTTTTTGAAACTTTATCAAACTGTATCCTTCTTGAAATTGGACTTTGTTTTTCGGCATGTCAGTATCTCCTCTGGTTTTGTTTGAGAAGATTATGACATACTGGGGGTATCATAGAGCGAGCCCCTTGTAGCTTTTTTCTCTAAAGCTGAGCTTAGGGGTAATCAGAAAATAATATTTAATAAGGGTGGCCTGTTTTGTGGTTTAAGAAACGATGTGTATTCTCTTTGGTTATTATTATTGCTGCGGCTATATTGGGAGTCATTAGGTATAAAATCTACTTTTTCCCGGGTTTACAGGGCATTATTGTGGGTATGTTGCTGGGTGCAATCATTGGGAAGTTGGGATCGAATTCTGAAGAAATGTACTCATTTCACTGCAGAATCCATACTTCTTTGGCGTTCAGTGTTTTGTTTGTCATAGCCCAGACAATAATGGTGAGCATCCTGAATACAGGGCATGGGGATCATATATTTACCTGGATCTGGAATATCCTTAATGGAAACGCTAAAGAATACTTTGCCAGTGCAGGCAAGACAGGGCCCATCCTGAAAACGGCAAGTGGCGGAATTGATGGCTTCTGGTGGATATTTATGAGCATCATGGAAACAGTACTATTTGCATTTAGTTTCCTTATGGGATTAATACTCGGATTGCCATCTGGTAAAAATGCAAGGATCAAGTACCGGGATTGATCCGCACTTGCGAAACCGGTTGTCTCCAAAGACACCTTAGCTATGATCAGTTGGAGATGAGACATCTCAAACGTCATGGGTTTCATAGGGTATCAGCTGTCAACTGGAATAACGGATAAGCCTATTTCTTTTGAGGCAATGAGCATATCCGCTGAGACAGCAAAGCTGACCGAGCCGATCCAAGGTACCCGAAACCGCGAAAAAACATTTATCTCAAAAAGTAGATTTGCCCTGCCAATACTAATGTGCCGAAAATATTTCCTTGCAAATATGTTTCCTGAAATGCCCATCGCTGACACCAGCCATCAATCCTGTGTTTTTATGGTATCATAACCTGTAACCCATTTCTGCTTTTATCAAATCTACAGGAGGAGCACTATGAAAGTATTACAAGCAGTCGATTTCCATCTACAGTATCACCAGGCCAACTCCAAAAAAAATACTGTGAAAACTTGTGAGTTTGTCCTCTCCCGTTTTTCAATGTCAGTTTGGCAATCGTAATCTTGCCAGCGTATCCACTGAGGAGGTACTGGGTTTTCTGCTTTCCCTGACCAAAGACAATAAACAGGCGACCAAAAGAAACCGATACTCGGTACTCGCATCATTCTACAATTTTATTATCAATACCGGACTACCAGCCCTCACTAATTCCTGCAACACCGCTGTTATCAAAAAGATATTCAAGCGTCCTTTGACCATTCAATGGCAAATCGTTGATAAAGAGGCGGTCGATGAGATTATCTTTCGAACCATGAACATCCGGAACTGACTTATGCTGGAGCTTATGGCCAGGGGCGGAATGTGGGTCGGTGAAGTCTTAAACCTCACGCCGGTTGATATTCAAGAGAGAACCCTGGCCATTCAGAACCCGAAAAGTGGGCGAACTGGAGAGGCAGTTTATGTTCCACGAAAATTATTGGTAAGGTTAAGCGACTACGTCAGAACCAATAAAATCGGCTTGAACGATCGAATTTTCCCCATTTTATATGTTGCCGCCTGGTCCATGGTAAAAAAGGCAGGGAACATGGTTGAAATCGAACTCCGTCCACATGATCTGAGGCGACACGCAGCGACTTATGCGTCAAGATCTGGCACACCAATCGAAATAGTCAGCAAGGTCATTCTTCGGCATGCTGATTTATCCACAACACAGAGATATCTCGGCAAAGTAAATGATTCGGAAGCAATCAGGTGGATCGAGACTCTTTACGGTTAACTTTATCTTATGGGCGGGGAATGGTCCTCGCCCTTAAAGGCAGTAGGAAGGTCAACATGCAGCGTTGCATAGAATATTCAGACCTTCGATGTGGCAATATTAATCGCGGCGCAGCTGCCAGGAACACGAAAGTCACCGGTTCATCCGGTGTGCTTTTTTGGTTAGATTGCTATTTTTCCCCCCAAAAAAGTCGCTTTTAAGCATTAAAATGGCACGTCTTCAAGACGTTTATCATGTAATACCATTATATTAGCTTGATCAGACCCCATTTCGGGTTTCGGCGGCGTGCTCCCCAGCCGGGTAATGACTGCAAAACTCCAGGGTGTCGATCCAATGACTTTTCTCAAAATATTCCTGACCAAGGATACAGACACTGCCCAGGCAGTTCTTTTCGATAACACCAGTTAATATCTCTGGACTCTGAGTTGTGTTAATAAATATTTTCAATCGTAACATGAGAGTCTCAACGAACATTACATCGGAAATGTTCCGAATGGACTAAACTGTTACACTAAATTCATGATCAATTAGGGAATGTGCCCCTTGAATTCCAAAGAGATCGTCGTAGCGTTCTTCGAATTCGTCGAATTGTTTACCCAGTAACTGCCATAACGGCGATTCTCGCGGTTTCCTCCCTCTGTACTCTTTTGCCTCGTCGCCCCAAGGCATTGCAGCTCCTTTGTGTTATTGACAAAGGCTGCAATGAAAAGGATGGAATAGACATTTTTCCTATCGCCTAGCAGTACTGTAATCAGGTTTTGACAACCTTCGTTTTTACACTACCGGAAAAAAGATCGACAAACCTTTCCGCCAGCTGAAAAGAGGAGATAGAAACAAAAAATCTGCAATTAGCTGAGTAACCGCCGATGAACACCCAATACAATGAGATCATCAGCTCGTTTGTCGATCGATACGGCCTGGCTAGAGCTGGATGTAATGGCGGAGATTGAAAAATGGTTCTCGTCAATACTCTCCAAATGGCATGGTCGGAAGACTGTTGTCATTTTCAGTGATGATCAACTCGTGGCCCTTGGCTATCACCAGGTGGGGGCAGTTAAACAAACACCGGTTAATCTAACTGCCATGAGGGGTTGCCCCTACTTCGCTCCTGAGAATCGGCGCAAACTGTTCGTGGAAGCGTTGCTGCGCCGTGGAACGGGGGGCTACCTCGAATTCGACCTTTTTACTCGCCACCGCCTTGTTCTTCAGCTTCAGCGTGGCGACGAGCTCGTGCTTGCCGGGGGAGAGGTCCGTTATCATGCCGAGCTTCTTGTTGGTCTCGATCGGTTTGCCGTCCAGAGACCACGCGAGCTGGCTGCCAAACGGAGTCTCCCCGTCCTCCCCGAATCCCCGACCGACGAAGGTGATGGGCTGGTCCGGTCCGAACAGCTCGTCCTGACCGGGCTTCAGGATGAAGACCCCTTTGTTGTCGTTCGTGATGTCGAGGCGTTCGGAGACCGCGTATCCGGATCGCAAGCCGTCGCTGACGATGACGGCGACGCGGACATCGTTTCCGGTCGGCAGACCGGAAACATCGAACGTCCCGGCAGTATCGGTGATGTTCCGTGCCAGCGACCACCCTTTCTGCTTGTCGACGGACCAGCTGATGTTGAAAAACAGCTTATCCCCCTCTCCTTTGGCCTTCAATTTGAGCGAGAGCGACTTCTTGGAAATCGTACACTTTGTAATCTCCACCGTGGGCGGAACCTTGGCCACGTTCCGCTCGTGGATTATATAATCGCCGCGTCGAAATGTGAGTGTGCGCCCGCTGGGATGGAGGGGCACATAGCAGGCGATGGAAGCGTGGGGCATGCAGTGATCACCTTCGCCGTTCGCAGTATTGAACTTCACCTCGGGGAAGACGCTCAGGATGGGCTTACCCTTCTCGTCCTTAAGATCCACCGCGTATTCGGCCTCTTTGAAGCTCGTCTCCCGCGGCTGCACCGAGATGTGCGCGGTCTCCCAGCCCGGCTTGAACCGGAACGTCATATTCTTTCGAAGGATGCCATTGAAACGAATGAACGTGCTCGGAGTCGTTGTCTGATTTGCCATGATTTCACCTATATCTTGTTGATCAGCCTAAGCCAGCTGTCCGCGGAGGTCCATCGGGGCGATCCGTAGCCCATTATGTCCACCAGGTTGCTGAGGGGGATGGCCTTGTTCCAATAGGGATCGAACGCCACCTCCTGCAAATACCCGCCGTTGGGGTGGTTGTAGTAATCCCCCGGGGCACCGTTGACGTTCACATGATCCATATCCAAATTGTGACCGAGCTCATGGGCTGTCTTGTATCGTAGGGTATCCGTCGAACCGAATTCATCCTTGTATATCGCGGAGATACAAGTGTTACCGGGCCATTTGCCCCATCCGCGATTGAACGCAAGGGAGAGGCCCACCCATTTTGCGTGGTCCTCGTTCGGACAGTCCGTGGCACCGGTCCATTCCCACATCGCCTCCCACGCGTCGCAATTGTGCTCGTCGTCCAGATCATCGAGTAGATCACGGAGATCATCATCGCTGTTCGTGAAATCCCTGGTGGTCACCCACAGGGGTGTCCGCGCGGGTCCGATGTCGCTTGGGGGGCTTGGAAACAGATCGAACGCCCGTTCGATGGTGAAGCGACATTGCTCCGTCGTAGGGGGGGGCACGATGGCGGCATGACTTTGATCTTCAATCCGGACAAAACGGACCCTGAGCGCGGCGTTAGTCTGCCAGGCCACTGGCACATTCTTGCTGAACTCGAAGAGGTCGCCGAAGCTATTCTGCGCAATCATCTTGACGTGAAATCTGAAGCTGCCCTTACACAAGGCCGCAGGAATTCTAAAGTTGAGTGTGTGATCCGTCTGCTCCCGATCGATGGTCGCCCTCGGACCGGCGGTGATGAAGGGATTGCCGGCGTTGGAAACCGGCGTTACCCCGTTGATTGGATACAGGGGCGTGTTATTCACGAAGATCGTACCGGTCACCTCGACTTGATCGTTGTTGAATCCGTCCCGGTCGGCGCCGATATAACACCGAACGATGGTCTCCTTGTCGGCGATGACGGGAAGGGTATTCCAGGTGGTCTCATCCGGGCCCCAGAAATGCTGGATGCCTTGGCTGATCTCGGCGCCGAACAGTGTGAGCGCCGGATCCACGGTCACCCGTATGGTCTCGGTGAGGTGATCGGTGCCTTCAGGGGCGGTCACCTCGGCGCGAACCGAGAACGTCTGTTCGCCGGTGCCGGCGGGGACCGTACAATCGATGCTGCCGCTCGTCTCCAAGGTGGGATGGGTCATCACGACGGCGCCGTTGCCGTCCCGGACCATGATGGTGACCTCCCCGGGTGTGGATTGCCATGAGATCTCGAAGGTCTCGTGCGGCCGCACGTACCCCGATCGGCTCTCCGGGCCTCCATGGAGCCATAAACGCAGCATGCGGACCAGCAGCGTGGTGAACCACGGCAAATCACCGACCGGGAGCCGGTAGAGTTGATGGGTCTTACCGCACATCGAGTACGTCGCCTCGTGTATGCGCAGGCGTACTGTTCCAGTCCCTGCGTTCTCCGGCACCGTGACCTCGATACGGCTGTCCGTCCAGGTCTCGACCCCTCCGAACACATCCGAGTGATAGGGCTCGACATGGTTGAAGACCACGTACCCCTGAATATCGCCGAATCCGTCTCCCTCGATGATGATGGTGTCGCCGGGCAACCCCTCGTTCGGCGTCATCGATTCGATGTGGTAACGGGGAGCGTCCATAGACTGATAAATCAAGAAGTCTAAGAAGTCGTGCAAGCACGCCCGCTGCTCCCTCACCTCCCGAGAGACCTCCCGATAGGGTCGACGATCCCGAAAAGCTTCTCGGTCCGGCCGCGTAGGGCGACCATCCCTAAGCGGCCTGTCCGTCGGATCAAGGGGTGGCTTGTCCAGGATTTCCCGTGGCTGCCGATCGGTCTCGTAGGGAATCGGGTTGCCGCTCTTCAACATCCGATCCGCCGATTGCACCATCATTGCGGTGTGCCCCACGCCCTCGAGCCCGTCCTCCAAGGAGCGCAGATGTCGTCGCATCACCGCCTCGGTGGGGCTCATCGCGACAATGGCCGCCACAATGGGCGCGAGCCGATCGCTCGGAACCGGGACAATTCCCGCCACCGGAACATCCGCCGATTCAAGCTCGATACAGCGCAACAGGCCGGCATGGAGCGGCTCGTCGTCATCAGCATCGAGCGTCGCAACATTTCCGACGCGTCGCAAGGCCTCCAAATGAACGCGAAACCGCTCCGCGTCCTCATAGCTGCCGTCGATGACGCGCCACGCCATATCGAGGAGATCTGCAATTTTTGCAACCGGCGGCAAAAAGCGATCGACGGAGACGACCGCATCTTTGTCCCTCGCAACAAACCGCTCACCTGCCGCAAGGATGCGTGTCACCTGCGGATCGAAAAGTCCGCCGCTTCGCCGCGGCAGCTCCGTCTGGACCGGCTTGTAGCTCTCCTCATTCTTCGCCTTGAGGTTTATCCGAATCGTCGCGCCGCGGTCGACAGTCACCTTTTGAGACGTGGCGATTTTCCAGCCGGTGGCGTCGGAGACTATCAAGTCCACCAACCCCTTGGCCGCCAACGTTCGCGCTTCATCGCAGACGCGCAGCTTGATGATAAAAAAACCAGTGTCGAGGGTGAAGGTCCTCGCCAGCTCAATGTCGGTGCCGCATCGAAGCAGCGCCACCCGAGCCCCTGCCGCCGGTTTCTTGGCAAATTTTACCGTTCCCGCAATTGTCGTGCTTTCTGCCATGCATTCCTCCATCTTGAGGTGATAAGACATCGCTTTCTAAGGCAGCCCCAAAAACCGGCTTCCTGATCGAAGCCGCTACATTTACAGTTGTAAATGTAGCGGCTTCGATTTGATATTGCAAGTTTTTCTTTGTTCACCCACTATTCTCCTGTCAGGTACCGTGCCTTCCCCGTCCACTATGGATTTATACCGACTCTGCCAGGCTACAGCCTTTTCATGAATTATCACAGCATGAACATCAACATTTTGATATCATTATATTTTAGCAAAGTATTCTTATGAAAACACTTCCCCCTTCCATACAATCACAACATTTGCACATCAACAAAAGGCGCCTCATAGTCAGGCCAGCCATCATCATACGGCTCAATATTTGTTCCTACACATTTAACAAAAGGGACCGGTGGTGCCCTATTAGAGCACGAGGCGGCAAAAGTTCTTCGAGAAGCAAGCGATCAAAAATCGATTCTACAGGGTGTGGGAAGAAATTCGGCCATCAGCTTAACGATTAGTGCTTTTTTACCGCAATCAGGATGCCATAGACCAATACCGAGAAAACAATCGTCCGGTGCGATGTGCAGATAAAAACCCGGTGCGTGGATATCTTTCCCCCGCTCGTGGCGAAATTGGATGCCGATATTCGTCTTGTAGGGTGTTTTATCCCTGCTG